>DASYMB010000106.1:0-8117 GCA_036009285.1 Pyrinomonadaceae bacterium
CAAACTGATTCAGTTTGTTGAGCCAGAATGCGTAGCCACTATTATCCGGATCGCGACGCAGGTAACCAAAATATTCCATCATCACAAACGTCTCGTTCAACTTCAGGCTTACGAAGCGCGGGTCTTCAGCAATTTGCCGCAGCACACCGGCGCGCGTTGCCGTGTGGTTTATTAAACTGCTCACCAGCGCATTTCGTTCGCCGGTGGTGAAGCTTACGCCCGTGTGGCCGATAAGCGTGTCAACGTAAGCATCTTCCGCCAGTCCGCCATACGCACTCACAAAAGACGAACGCTGCACCCAGGCACTGACGAACGCTTGTTTGTTTATCTCCAACTGGTTTTCCCATCCGGTCTTCCCAACAATAACGTTCTGCCCGACGATTCGGGTATCCGGCACAAACTCGCCATAAAACGGTCGCCGCGCGAAACTCGTCCCGTACAGACTATTAACCAACCCGCCCGTTTGCTGAAACTCAATCGAGAGAAAGTATGCCGCCGAGACATTTACTCTTCGGCGGTCGAGACACACCGCATCGCTGCCACAACTAATCATCTGGTCGCTCCAGAAGTTGAAGCCCGGCTCGTCAGGCTCGCGACTTAGAAAATCCAAATAATGTTGCCGCACAAAATACTCCGGCGTGTCCAACGGATTAACGCTCGTGCCTGTTGGAATAGCAGTGAACGGCGCGTCGGTGCTGTTGCCAAGCTGACTGAGCGAGCGTTGACTGGGATTGAATGAGAAGTTAACGCGCGACGGAGTTACGGTGTAGATGCCGCTAGTATCGACATTATCAAAACGGTAGTCGCCGTTAAGATCGGTAATGACTTTCCGGTTTTGCGAGCCCGCGAGTCGGACTACCGCGCCTGAAACACCCGCGCCGCCGCTGCTGTTAGTTAAGCGGCCGGTGACATCCCCAAGCGCGTTTGTTGGTCCATTGTAGCGAACCCGAAACACCGAGCCGGCGCCGCGTGCCAGATAGTAAAGGCTACCGTCGGCGGTCACGATGAGGTCGACGGGATTAGCGATTCCGGACGCAAACGGAACAGATGAGTTCGTTGTCGGATCGAAACGGCGAATCCAGCCGGTGCAAAACTCGGCAAAGAAATACTTGCCAACATAGTCGGCGGGAAAGTTTGCCGTGGTGGGGTTGTAGAAAGCTCCACCGGTTATCGCGCAACCGGTCGTAGGCGAACTTCCGTGCCCGTATTGAAAAAGCGGATCGCGATAGTTCGAATTCGCCGGGGAACAGTTGCCCTCGCAAATGGACCAGCCATAATTTGAGCCGGCGATGCCGTCGTTAATTTCTTCCCAGGTATTCTGGCCCACGTCGTTGATGAACATTCTTCCGGAGCCAGGCTGAAAGGTAAACGTGTAGGGGTTGCGCAGACCAACGGACCAGATCGCGCGATTGTTTCCCGACGGCGAACCGGCGATCCCGAGGAAGGCCGTGGGATTGGTACTGGGGATTGTGCCATCGGAATTGATTCGCAGAATTTTCCCTAACAGGTTCCCTACCGACTGCGAGTTTGCAGCGTTGGCGTTTTCGCCCACTGCGATGTAGAGCAAGCCGTCCGGGCCGAAGTGTATCGCGCCTCCGTTATGGTTTGTAGCCGAGCTGAGATTGTTAAGGTCAAAAATTGCGACTTCACTGCCCGCTGCCGCGACGTCTCCGTTGGCGGTGAAACGACTGAGTCGGTTGTGTACCGCAGGAGTCGGCGAGGTGTAGTAAACGTAGACGAAGTTGTTGGTGGCGAAGTTTGGATCGAAGGCTACACCCAGCAGACCGCGCTCGCCATTGGAGTCGACTGTCAGAGATACGAATGGGGTCGGCAGCAGCGAACCATTCTTTACGACCCGCAATTGCCCACCCTGCTGACAAACGAAAAGGCGGCCATCGGGAGCAAAGGCCATGGCAGTCGGATTCGTGAGGCCGCTCGTGAATTGCGTCTCGACAAAGTTTGCCGGCAACGTGGCTGCGTTCACGTTCGCAGGCAGCGTCAGGCCCAGTGCTAACGAAAACAGTGCAGCGATTATCCGAAGTAAGCGCCCTGATCTTGCGGAAGCGAGAGAATTAGATCCGGACCCTCGGACTGGGAAAAAACGAAAGCAGGAAAATATGGACCGCACGGTGGACACCCCCAACGAGAGTTTTAAGCTATGAGGGCCATTGGGGGCTAGCATTCTTAGAATAGATGTTTGCCGGGTGTGTTGTCCATCGCTTTGTTCCAGGAGTCAGCAGTCGTGTCGGGTGTTAGCAGTCGGCATCTTACTGGGACCGCGGGCGCCCTCGCCCGCAAGCATCGCTAAACACAACGCTCAGGTTTAAGAGACGTTGTTCGCGCTTCGCGCTCATCGCGGGCGAGGGCGCCCGCGGTCCATTAAGAGTCGAGCGCATGCTACAGATGCGCGCGAAGTCGTTTAGTGCAATAATACGCGGGCTTTCCCCTACAATTTGTTAACCAATCTGGAGAGGACTTTTTATGAAGCGCTTGATCGCTATTTCTGTTTTTGTGTTCGCCCTGGCCTGCGTTCCGCTGTCAATTGCCAACGCGCAGGAGACCCGGCGTTTTACTGTCGAGGACCTGTTGAAGGTGCGCCGGGTTGGCGACCCGCAGGTTTCGCCTGACGGCAAACACGTCGCATTTACGATTGGCGAGGTGAACTGGGACGCCAATAAAGTTGTGACTCAAATTTATGTGATGCCGGTTGAAGGCGGCAGCATGAAACAACTCACAAATGGCGCGAGCTCGGCGACGGCGCCGCGCTGGTCTCCTGACGGCAAGAGAATCGCTTACGTTACCGGCGGGCAAATCTGGACCATGGAAAACGATGGCGATAACAAAGACCAGGTCAGTAAGATTTCTACCAGCGCCGCCGCGCCGGTCTGGTCACCAGATGGAAAATGGATCGCGTTCACTTCCGACGTTTATCCTGATTGCACCAACGACGATTGCAATCAGAAGAAAGACGAAGCCGCGGAAAACAGTAAGGTCAAAGCCCATGTTACCCAGCGGCTTCTCTTTCGCCACTGGGATGAGTGGCGCGACCGCAAACGAACGCACGTGTTCGTAGTTTCCAACAAAGGTGGCGCCGCACGCGATCTAACCGCGGGGGATTTTGATTCTCCGCCTTATGCTGCGGCCAGCGGCGTTGATTATGCGTTCTCGCCGGACAGCAGAGAGCTGGCCTACGTTCGCAACCCGGATAAAGTTGAAGCGATTTCAACCAACAGCGACATCTACGTCGTACCAGTCTCACTCGACGGTGCGGCGAAGAATATTACCTTAAAAAACAAGGGCTACGACGTCGGTCCGATCTACACGCGCGACGGCAAATACATCGTCTATCGTTCGCAGGCGACCGCCGGGTTCGAGGCCGATCGCTGGCGGCTGATGGCTTACAACCGGGCCACCGGCGCGAGCACAGAAATCGCCAAGAAGTTTGATCTCCAGGTTGAAGAGGCCGTTCTGTCGCCGGATGGAAACTACGTTTACTTCATCGCGGGTGAGCGCGGCCGTTTGCCGGTCTACCGAGTTCCGCTCGGCGGCGCCGAACCGCAAAAAATGTTGCCAAATGTTTCGGCCGCCGGTTTACAAATAACCCCTGACGGGAAATCGCTCATCTTCGCGAACAGCTCCATGGCCATGCCGGCTGAGATCTATCGAGCCGACATTGATAGCGGCAGACTGACGGCGCTGACTGGTGCAAACAAGAATCTAATGTCGCCCTTTGGTTTGCGAAACGCCGAGGAAGTGGAATGGACCGGCGCGCTCGGTAAAAAAGTTCATGGCTTCATCGTCAAGCCGTCAAACTTTGATCCGAACAAGAAGTATCCCCTCGCGGTCATCATTCACGGTGGACCGCAGAGCGCTTTTAACGATAGCTGGGGTTATCGCTGGAACCCGCAAGTGTGGGCCAACGACGGTTACATCGCTTTCCTACCGAATCCCCGCGGCTCGACCGGCTATGGCCAGCAATTTGTAAATGAGATAAGCGCCGACTGGGGCGGCAAGGCTTATACCGACATCATGAATGGCGTCGCGGACGTGCTCCGTCGGAATTCCTTTGTGGATAGAAACCGCATCGGAGCGGCCGGCGCCAGCTACGGCGGTTATATGATCAATTGGATCGAGGGACACAACAACGATCCTCGTTTCCGTTTCAAAGTGCTCGTCTCACATGATGGCGTCTATAACCTCGAAAGCATGTACGGGGCGACTGAAGAGCTCTGGTTTACTGATTGGGAATTCAAGGGAACACCCTGGACCAATCCCGCGATGTATGCGCGCTGGTCGCCAAACAAGTTCGTCAAAAACTTCAAGACGCCGATCCTCATCATTCACAGTGAACTGGATTACCGCGTGCCGTTTGGTGAGGGTCTGCAACTGTTCACCGCAGTGCAGCGCATGGGCGTCGACTCAAAACTGCTGGTCTTCCCGGACGAGGGCCACTGGGTGCTCAAGCCGCAGAATTCACAACTCTGGTATCACACGGTGCTGGATTGGATGGATAAGTATTTGAAGTAACGTTCGGACGGTTAGTGGCCCCGGATGAATGCGGATCGGCGCGGATCAGAAAAAGGATAGTGACCTGATTTTTGGTTTCTCTGTGCAACCTCTGTGTTCTCTGTGCCTCTGTGGTGAGCAATCGTTTTAGAGATCTACCACCGAGACACAAAGGACGCACAGATAACCAAACTGGGAACACTATCGAGAGATTGAGGGGAGCGAGATTGAGTCTGGAAGCTATTCCGGTTTGAACTTTTCAGTAACGCGCGCGACCAGGGGAACTTCCAGAGTCTTCTTACCGCTCTGGACTGTTAGCGTATCGGGAAAGTCTTCGGGCTTCTGCTCAAAGAGCGCGACCACGGCGAAAGACTTTTCTCCTTTGCGTTTCACCTCGTCAATCGTGATGCCGTGCGCGCCGAGCTCGCGCAGGAAATCGTAGTGTTGCTCGCGTGCCTGGTCTGCTTCCTTTTCGCTGGCCATAGTAAAGCTCTTCTCGTCGACCTGTTGCTTACTTCTTAGGCGCCTTCTTCGTTGCTTGCGTCTTTCCCTGCTGTCCGCCGATCGATTTGGTGACGAGCTTTACCCCGAGGGCCTTGAGCACCTCGTCAATCGGATTGAAGACGCTGCCGCCCTCGGCTCCCGCGAAATGCAAGCCCACCGCGCGCCCGGTTGCCTTATCTATAACCAGCGACCCTGAATCACCATCGTCGGTGTAACGGCTGCACAATACCTGGTCCAGGAATCCCACTTCGCCAATCTCGCCTTCATAGTCGAGCGTAAAGCGAAAGTGCACATCCTGGATCACGCCGGTGGTTTTGCCTGTCGTGCGGCCCACTTTCGTTACCTTCATTCCCCGCGCGGGTTTGATCGTTCCGCTCGGGAGGCCCAGCCCCTTAATCTCCGAAATCAAATCACTCAGACGCGCCGCCGTCGGCTTAGCAATCGCGCAATCCACCCGATTGGCGTAGCCGTCACCGAGAACAAACTTCTTAAAGCCGGCCAGCTTCGCGACCAAATCTTTTGACATCGCGCCGCCATCGACCCGACCGGGATAGATGATTGCGTCGCCCTTCTTAGCCGTGCCCCCAAGTGCCAGGACATGACTGTTACTCAGGATGTGGAAAGCGCCGGCTTTAGTCACGACCGCGCCTAGTGTCCCCGCTGTCGCCTTCACATGCCCAATACTGTTGCCCGGTTGAAAACTTTTCCTGGTCGCGTTCACTTCGGGACGTATTTTACCGATGACTTTCACGTCCGTGGGGATCGCTTGCGGCCCACTTAGCGGATCCGGCACGGTGGCAGGCACGGCCATCTCCGCGCTAAGTTCCGCCAGCGGCACTTTGCGCTCGACATAAAACGTGAGGGCCAGTTTTCCAGCCGATTTGCCCTGGGATATCTTCTCGCTAATACCCACCGCCACGATATTCTTCGTGCGAACGATGCGACGCATCGACATGGCGTGATGCGCGAGCAGGCCCGCTTTCGCAGTGAGAGACACGGATTCGATCTTTGGTTGACGAGCTATCGTCAGCAGGTCAAGCACGCGTTCAATGTTCTTCTCCGCCTGCGTGGACATCTCTTATTTCCTCCATTGCGGACGTCTCATGGCGCGAACCCTGATCGCGGCCCTTATTTCTTGAGTTGAAGATCGACGCTGACTTGTTCGCCGCCTTTTACCTTCACCTTCGACGATCGCGATCCGAATTCGTCCGCAGCGACCTCGATGACATACTCGCCTGGCGCGGGTGCAGTTAAAGAGAATGCGCCGCTCGAGTCAGTCAACGCGGCAATCTCAGGCAATGGACCCGGCCCGTCCTTGAAATAGACGCGAGCGTTTGCAACCGGCTTGCCGTTTGGACCACGTACAACGCCGGAAATTACACCTGGAGATTGGGCCATTCGTTCTTCTCCTTTTTAGTAAAACACTACTCACCAGTGTTTCTCTGTCCAGCTTCGGACCGAGCGGAAACCCGACCGTCCAGAAGGGCTGGATTTCGAGGCACTGCATTTCGAGCCACTAACGGAAGCCCTTCCTGACGGTCGGGCTTCCGCTTGGTGCAATCGCTACGCCTTCCATGCAACCATGTTGTCAAAGACTGGTTGCACGATGCGCGTCCCGGAGTTTGTCGTGGCGCCGCCATAAGCGTGAATGGCGATGCCAAAGCGATTTCCGCTAATGATTCTGTAGACGCCACTGCCGCTCTGTCCACCAAAGGTGTCGATATCGTAGTACACCTTACGTGCGTTGACCTGGGCAATTTTATGCGCGTCGTACCACTGCGTACCCGCCGGCTTGTCTCCGGGATAACCGGAGATGTTGCCAACCGACGCAGTCAGGTCCGCGTCTGAATAAACCCCGAATCCGAACCAGCCCGTGGTGTTGCCGAGGTCCGTCGGAATGATGATCGCGGCGTAGTCGAAATTCTCGTCGCCCGTGTTGGCCCAACCCGTCACAGTGCGGAAATTCTTACTCGTAACTTTTCCGTAGGGCAGCGAGCTGCCGTTGCGACCGGGCATCACATCGATGCTTCTGACCCAACCGTCTCGCCCGGCCACTCCGCTATTCTTGATATATACAACGTGGCCCGCGGTCATCAGCGTGTGAGGACCGATGAACCAGCCCGTCCCGATCCATTGCGAGCCGTCGGCTGCCGTGATCAGCAAAGAAGCGTGCGCGCGCCAGGGATAAACTGAAGTGGTGGTTATCTTGACACGGTTCTCAGGACCGTGGACCGTCTCGGCATGCGCGGGCGGAGGTCCGAAGGATGCTTCGCCGATGTCTTTCAGCTTGGTGGTATTGGGCGCCTTGAAAGCTTCCGCCAACGCACTCTCGGTGCCCGGCTGAAGCTTGAATCCTTTTACACCCTCGGAGCCATCAGCGTTCGCTTTAGGCGTTTTAGGATCCTTACCTTCGGAGGGCGGTCTTGAAACTGTCGTCTTGGGCGTCGGAGCTTCAGCAGCCTCTTTCGACAGGCTCGAGATTGGGGTATGCGGGCCGGTCGGCACGGCCTCTGTCTTTTTTGTTGCCATTGTAGTCTCTCCTTTGTGAAGCGCGATAAGGTTGATTGACTTATCGAACGAAATTGTTTTCGGCTGGATTCACATGAATCAGACCGGGATGGAAATCATATTTCGGTTCAGAGATCCACTGCCGGCGGGTCTTCTGCGCGCAACACTCTCGCAAGGCTTATGGGCCAAGGTCTTGAAGTGTGAGGGTGGCGGAATCAAACTCGCCCGACGTGTTAGTGCCGGGACGATAATACCCTTTGCAGAAAAAGGCAAGGCTCACATCCAGTGGAGCGCTCTTTACCGGGGACCGCGGGCGTCTCGCCAGTTCTCGTCAAATGCCCCTTTGTTGGATTGTCAGATTTAGCCGTAGCTCGAATGAACCCGTTGCTTGAGGCGGGCGAGACGCCCGCGGTCCCAGTATTAGCGGTCCCAGTATTAGCGGTCCCAGTATCAGCGGGCTCAGTGTTAACGCTGCGCTTTGGACCTTGTGAGTATTGGTAAAGCGCGAAGAAAAACAGCAGGTAGACCAGCGCCGCCGGCACATCGGTGTGGACAATGCGGGCGTGCGCAAGCACAGTTGGTTCGAGCACGTAAAGAGC
>DASYMB010000107.1:0-2473 GCA_036009285.1 Pyrinomonadaceae bacterium
TGCCACCTGTGCTCTTTGTGTCTTTGTGGTGAACGAGCCGCGGAAAACGCACACCACAGAGACACAGAGTTCACAAAGGACGCACAGAGATTGCTCAGACTATTCTTGTCCCCGGAATGGGGATAATAAATTTGCCTCCCAGCCGTCGATATGCCGACTGTTGCTCCAAAATCTCGTCGGCAAAATTCCAGGTCAACAGCAACACATAATCCGGCATGTCATCGAGCAACTTTTCGGGTTCGTGAATGTGCAGGTGCGTGCCGGGCGTGTAATGACCCTGCTTGACCGTGCTGCGATCGACGACGTAGTCGAGCGTCTCTGGCCCGATGCCGAAGTAGTTCAACAGCGTGCTGCCCTTTGCTGAAGCGCCATAGACTGCTATTCGTTTGCCCTGCGCCTTAATCTCGCGCAAGAGCTTCACGAGCTCATCGCGGAGGCGTTCGACCTTACCACCAAAGCCGAGATAAAAATTGAGTTCGTTAACGCCCCAGGCGCTTTCCTCACGCAGCAGTTGCGCTACTGCTGACTCGCCATCGATGGAATCCTTACGGCTGTCGCTCGCATCTTCCCGCGTATCAAGCGGGGCGTTTTTATCGTGGCCGGCGTACACGCGTAATGTACCCCCGTGAATTGACAGACATTCCACGTCGTTAATGCGAAGGCCGTGGCGACTGAAGAGCCGGTCGAGGGCAGTCAGCGAGAAGTAGCTCAGATGCTCGTGATAAATGGTATCAAACTCACAACGGTCGATCATCTCCTTGACGTAAGGCACCTCAACAACTGCGACGCCATCGTACTTCAAGAGCTGACTTATGCCACGAATGAAACCATTTAAATCCGCCACGTGGGCCAGCACGTTGTTGGCATGTATGACGTCGGCGCGACGGCCTTCAGCGCGGAGGCGTGCGCCGAGCTGCTCGCCAAAGAAGTCGCAAATGGTAGGAATGCCGCGCTCCTCCTCCGCAATTCGGGCGATGTTATTAGCCGGCTCGATGCCGAGCACCGGTACGCCGTCGCGTTTGTAATACTGCAGGAGATAACCGTCGTTGCTCGCAACTTCGATCACGAGACTTTCCGGCCCAAGGCTGCGGGATCGTACGAGTTGCTCCGCGATCGCTTCAGCGTGGCGCAGCATGGTGTCGGAAAAAGATGAAAGGTAGAAATATTCGCGGAAGAGCTTTTCAGGCGGAACAGTTTCCGTGATTTGCACCAGAGAACAACTCGGACAAAAAGCCAGGTCCAACGGGTAGGTTTCCTCAGGCGTGTCGATCTGCTCTTCGGTTAGAAGCGCATTTGCCAGCGGCGTGCGTCCGAGCGAAAGAACATTTTCGAGGTGCATGTCGCCGCACGACCGGCAGGCCCGCGGTTGTCCATCAATCATCTGATCTCTGTCCCAAGAAATTCCTTGTACCACTCGATCGTCATCCGCAGACCCTCGTCCAGGGTGAAGAGCGGACCCCAACCAAGAAGCCGGCGCGCCTTTTCGGCGCTCAAGTATTGATGACGGATTTCGTTTACCGCTTCATTCCGGACATCCGGCTCGAGTTTGGAGCCCATTGACTCGAGAATGCGGTCGACCAACTCGAGCACCGTCACCTGAATTTCGTTTGAAAAGTTAAACGCCTGACCGCGCAGTGATTCGTCCGACGACATCTGTTCGGCCAGCAACATGTTGGCTGCCGCGCCGTCCTCAGCGTAGAAATAATCGCGCACAAATTTTCCATCTGAACGGATCACCGGGCGCTGTCCGCGCAATACCGAGCGAATCGTACCCGGCACAATGCGGTTCCAGTTGAGATCGCCGCCGCCGTAAAAGTTCCCGCAGCGGGTTATGCCGACGGGAAGCTGATAGGTGGTTGCGTAGGCCTGGGCAATTAGATCCGCACACGACTTGCTGACGTCGTAGGGATGTTTGCCTTGCAGCGTCGCCTCTTCGGTATAAGGCAGCGCGTCATGATCGCCGTAAGCTTTGTCCGACGATGCTACGATGATTTGCTTAACTGCCGGACTGCGGCGACAGGCCTCGAGCAGCGACCAGGTGCCGGCGATGTTAGTTTGAAAAGTTGAAACTGGATTGCGGTTTGCGATGCCGACTATGGTCTGCGCGGCCAAATGGATAACGGTATCTATCTCGTATTCACCGAGAGTTCTTTCCGCAGTTTCCTGATCGCGAACGTCTCCCCGCACGACCTTTACTTTGTCGATCATTTTATTGCGGACCAGCTCCGACTGCGGCACCCAGTCCCGCACCAGGCAGACGACATCCGCGCCCGCCGCCAACAGGCGACTAACCAGCCAGCCGCCAATCAAGCCGGACGCGCCGGTAACCAGCGTTGGACGATCGAGCCAGAACGCGGATGCGGACGATAGATGCGCGGATGATGGACCACGGACGAGGGACGATGGACGATCGATCATCTTTTGATTACGGCCTTTCGCATGGCTTGCAGTTTTCTGACATAACCCTAATCGA
>DASYMB010000108.1:0-3581 GCA_036009285.1 Pyrinomonadaceae bacterium
CCGGAGAAAACGCTCGCCCTCGTCATGATTGGAACTTACGCCAAACGCATTCGCGACGATGATTATCCCTGGGCGCCAACCACCGAGCAGCGTCAACACTTTTTCGAGGAGATGCGTGAGCAGTGGGGCGGCCCGGTTGGACTGGAAGAACGCGCGCCGAGCGTCGCCGGCGATCCCAGGTTTCGTGAATGGTGGGCCACCTATCTGCGGATGGGTGCCAGTCCCGGGGCCGCTCTGGCCCTCACGCAGATGAACGCGGAGATCGACGTGCGACAGGTGTTACCGTTGGTTCGTGTTCCCACCCTTGTGATTCACCGCAGCGAGGACCGCTGTTTGAAAGTAGCGGAAGGTCGTTACGTTGCTGAAAGCATTCCGGGCGCGAAGTATGTTGAGCTGCCGGGCCAGGATCACCTTCCTTTCGTCGGTGATCAGGATGCGATTCTCGACGAAGTTGAAGAATTTTTGACTGGCGTGCGACATACGCTTGAACCTGACACGGTGCTCGCGACGGTCTTGTTCACGCAGATCGTCGACTCGAAAGATCACGCCGAACGACTCGGAAATGCTCGTTGGTATGCGCTGCTTGATCGGTTGCGCGAGCATGTGCGGAAAGAGATCGAATGGTTCCGCGGACGTGAAATCGACATGGTCGGCGATCGTCCGCTGGCAATCTTCGACGGCCCGGCGCGCGCGATACGTTGTGCCTCGGCTATCAGCGAGTATGCCTCGCGCCTGGGCGTTCAGATGCGTGCTGGTTTGCACACGGGTGAGTGTGAAATGGTGGCCGGGCCGGGCGGCATAAGAGTCGGCGGCGTTGCTCCTCACGTCGGCGCGCAAGTGGCCAACGCCGCGGCAGCCGGCGAGGTTCTTGTTTCGAGTACCGTAAAAGATCTAGTTGCTGGATCGGGAATTAAGTTTGTGGACAAGGGACTTCACACGCTCGCGGATGTTCCCGGCGACTGGCGACTTTTTGCGGTTGAGCGAGGAATCAAGACGTGAGGCCAGTCCAAGGTCCAACGTCAATAACCAATACCTTAAGAGTACGAACCAAAGCTTCGAACAAACAGACATTGGACATTGGACTTTGGCTCTGGACTCTGGACTTCACTAAGTCATGCTAATCAAAGCTGCAATAAACGGTGGACGATCGAAGGCTGAGCACGCGGCGGTGCCGCTAAGCCCGGAGGAACAAGCAGCGGCCGTGGTCCAATGTTTGAAAGCGGGAGCAGGCGCTATCCATCTGCATGTCCGTGCTGTTTCGGATCTCAAAAGCTCCAACTCACATGCAGAACTTCAATCGGGTAACGAAAGCTTGTACCCGGAAGACGTCGCGCGCACGCTGTTGGCCGTACATGCTGCTGCTCCGCAGGCGCAAGTTGGCGTCAGCACGGGTGCGTGGATTCTCCCGGACCCTGCGGCGCGTTTGCAGGCAGTGGAAGACTGGAAAGTGCTTCCCGGGTTTGCCTCGGTAAACTTCAGTGAAGACGGCGCGGTTGAGTTGGCGAAGCTTTTACTTTTGCGCGGTATCGATGTTGAAGCGGGCTTGTGTGATGCAGACGCAGCCGCAATTTTCTTAAAGAGTGGTTTGGCCGCAAGCTGTATTCGCGCGCTGCTCGAACCGCAGGAGCAGGAGATGGAGCGCGCACTTGAAACCGTGAACGCGATTGAGAAAGTATTGGCGCTAGTATCGCTCGAACTCCGACGCCCACTTCCGCTTCTGCTTCATGGAACAGAAGCAACCGTCTGGCCCACGATGGACGAAGCGATCAAACGCGGCTATGACCTGCGAATAGGACTCGAGGATACTTTGGTTCTGCCTGACGGCCACCTAGCGCGAGATAATGTGGAACTGTTGGAAGAAGCGCTGCGGCGGGTCAAACCGAGTTATGAGTGATTAGTGATGAGTTATGAGTAAGCAAGCGAATTTGTTACCTCGTGACTCATCATTCATCACTCATCATTCATAATTCATAATTCATAATTCTTATTATTCCGCCATCTCATCGTTAATCGACTTCAAAGCACTTTCGAGCATAGCGCGGTGTGCTGGGTTGGTGGCCCCTGCCAGTTGGGTCATGATGCGCGAGCGCGAGAGTCGGAGTGATTCAAATTTGGCGCTGCGGGCGCGCTCCTCCACCGAGGACGTTCCCCGATTTGCTCGTGCGTCGGCCGCTGCCTGTTGTCGTTCGAACACTTCTTCCATGTTTCCGGCCAAGTCATCGCCATCCCATCCCATTGCGTCCACCTCCAGTAAAGTTGCTTGTATCCTAACACCTATTCTAGTAACGCACACTGTTGCCCTGCGCCGCGGTCAAAGACCTTGATACTTTAAGAGCCTGCTTGCGCTTTCGGTCTACTGCTGAGACGATTGCGCGAACACTCATGAGCGCACCATTAACGAAACCAAAGAAGAAGCGCATCGCACCGGCCGACGCCTGGCGGGATGCGCGGGAATTGATCTGGGCGCATCGATATCGACTGGCGCTCGGCATGTTACTCATGATTGTTAACCGACTCGCCGGATTGGTGCTGCCCACCAGTTCAAAATATGTAATTGACGACGTCGTCATGAAGCATCGCGGCGAGTTGCTCCTGCCGCTGGCCCTTGCAGCCGGTGCAGCCACGCTGGTCCAGGCGCTTAGCTCGTTTGCACTTTCGCAAGTGTTGGGCGTGGCAGCGCAACGTGCCATCACCGAGATGCGCAAGAGCGTGCAGGAACACGTAGCGCGCCTGCCCATCAGATACTTCGACTCAACTCAAACCGGCGTGCTCATCTCGCGCATCATGACTGACGCGGAAGGCATACGTAATCTCGTCGGCACTGGACTGGTGCAACTCGTTGGTAGCCTCGTTACCGCTGCGATCGGGCTGGTTGTACTCTTTTATTTAAACTGGCGGTTGACGTCGGTAACGCTGCTCGCGCTGGGAGCTTTCGGCGGTGTCATGGCGTTCGCCTTTAACAAGCTGCGCCCAATCTTCCGCGAACGCGGCCAGATCAATGCGGAAGTCACGGGCCGTTTGACCGAGTCGCTGGGCGGCATTCGCATCGTTAAAGCATACGCTGCGGAGAAGCGCGAGCAACTGGTCTTCGCACGCGGCGCGCATCGTCTCTTTCGCAACGTCGCGCGATCAATGACCGCCGTTTCCGCCGTCATGGCTTTTTCCACGATGATCGTCGGTATTATCGGAGTCATCTTGATTCTGGTGGGCGGTCATGATCTCCTCGCGGGTCGGATGACGCTCGGCGATTTTGTCATGTACATGATCTTCACGGGTCTGGTAGCCATGCCCCTCGTGGAAATCGCGAACATCGGAACGCAGATCACCGAAGCCTTTGCTGGTCTGGACCGCATACGCGAGATCAAGCGGATGGCAACTGAAGACGAGGACGATCCGTCTCGCCAGTCATGTCCTACGATTGCCGGCGAAATTGCCTTCGAGAACGTCACCTTCGAATACAACGACGATACACCCGTCTTAAGAAACGTTTCATTTCTCGCGCCGGAGGGTTCAACTACTGCCCTGGTCGGATCAAGTGGTTCGGGAAAATCGACATTGATTAGTTTGGTCATGGCTTTCAA
>DASYMB010000109.1:0-14657 GCA_036009285.1 Pyrinomonadaceae bacterium
TCGATAACTTCAAAGAGATTCGTGGCGCGTTGGCTGCGGACAGCCGGGTGCAACTGCTCGCGGGCGGTGATGACATCGAACAGCTCCACGATGAAATTGTTCGACTCAAACCCGCGGCCGCGATCATCGCGCTGGGCGCAAACTCCGAACAGGCAATCAAACTTATTCAGCGACTATCATCGGAGTCGCCAAAAACCGCGCTCATCTCCACCGCTCATAATGCTTCGTCCGATCTGTTGTTGCAGAGTCTGCGAGCAGGCGCGCGTGAGTTTCTTCAACTTCCCATTCGCGCCGAAGAGTTGAAGACCGTACTGGACCGCGTGGCTGAATTTTGCGCGGGCCAGGTCGAGACGCCGAAGAAAAAGGGCCGCATGGTTGCAGTCTTTTCCAGCAAGGGCGGGTGCGGCACATCTTTCATCGCCACCAACCTTGCCGCCTCAACCAACGCGCGCACTGTGCTCGTCGATCTTAACCTTCAGGCCGGCGACCTGCCGCTCTTTCTCGGCGTCGATCCCAAGTATTCATTCGCGGACATGGCGGAGCACCGCTCGCGGCTTGACGATGCTTTGATTAACAGCTTCGTCACTCCGTATTCGTCGGGCCTTTCCCTCCTGGCTGCGCCGAAGGAGGCTGACGCCGCGGATGAGATCGAACCGGAACACGTTTTCGAAGTGCTGCAGCGGCTCCGCGAATCTTATGACTACGTGGTCCTCGATCCACAACATACGTTCGACTCGATCACGCTTGCCGCGCTCGATCAGTCTGACGAAATTGTACTGGTCCTGACGCTCGACATACCCGCAATTCGCAGTACGCAACGCGCTCTCGAAATTTTCGATCGGCTCGGCTATCCGCGCAAAAAGATTCGCATCGTCGTGAATCGCTGGAGTAAACAGATCGATCTCGACCTGCGGCAGGTTGAGAAGTTTCTGGGCGAGCCGGTGATCGGTTTTGTTCCCAGCGATTATCAAACGGCAGTCAGCTCCATAAATCTTGGCCGCCCGCTCGTGCAGTCAGATCCAAACTCAAAAATTGCGCAGGAGATCAAACGCGTCGCTCGAACTATTGCACTCGGCCAGATCGCCGTTCACGAAGAGCCACAGCCGCGCCGTACGCTTTGGAATTCGTTCTTCAAACGCGCGCCCGCTGCAAACCAATTTGAGCTGCCCGGGGCAGTAGCCCAACCGTGAGGGCGGGCGCCTATGTTCCAAGCAGAAGTCCAACCGTCAGAAGGGCTAACGTAGTTCGGGCAATCGATACCTTAGGAAACCAACATGGCACTCCGAGAAAGATTGATCAGAGAAACCGCCGGGCTCCCCGGCAATGGCTCCGGCAACGGATCAGACGCGAACGGCCAGCATTCGTTTCAGGAGATGAAGTCACGCCTGCACCGGGCTCTGATCAACCGCATGGATCTAACGAAGCTGGCAGCGCTTAGTCAGGAGCAGGTGCACGCTGAAGTTTCGCGCCTCGCGGAGAACGTGTTGGCCCAGGAAGCCATGCCGCTTTCAACCGCTGAGCGCGATCGGCTGGTGAACGATGTTCAGCATGAGCTCTTTGGACTTGGACCACTCGAGCCGCTTCTTAGCGACCCAACAATTTCCGACATCCTGGTCAATTCACACAGCACGATTTACGTGGAGCGCCGCGGCAAGCTCGAAGTGACCAGCGTTGCTTTCAAAGACGACGAACACCTGATGCGCGTGATCGAACGCATCGTTTCTTCCGTCGGGCGGCGAATCGATGAGTCGTCGCCGATGGTGGATGCGCGGCTGAAAGATGGCTCGCGCGTAAACGCGATCATTCCGCCGCTTTCAATTGACGGCCCGGTGCTTTCGATTCGTCGTTTCGGCGCCGAACCGCTGCGCATGGATTCGCTAATCGAAAATAAAGCGCTCACGCGAGACATCGCTGACATGCTGGAAATGTGCGTCAGCGCTCGATTGAACGTGCTGATTTCCGGCGGCACCGGAGCAGGGAAGACAACGTTGCTGAATGCGCTGTCGGCTTACATTCCGGAAGATGAGCGCATCGTTACCATCGAAGATTCCGCCGAGCTGCAACTGCAACAGCCACACGTCGTCCGCCTCGAAACTCGACCGCCGAACATTGAAGACAAGGGTGAAGTAACGCAGCGAGACCTGGTGCGCAACGCGCTGCGCATGCGTCCCGATCGCATTGTGATCGGCGAAGTTCGCGGCGGTGAAGCCATCGACATGTTGCAGGCGATGAACACCGGCCACGATGGAAGTTTGACAACGATTCACGCGAACACGCCCCGCGATGCACTGTCGCGGTTGGAGACGATGATTCAGATGACTGGCATGCGTCTCTCCGATCGCGCTATGCGGCAACAGATCGCCGCCGCCATTAATCTCGTGGTCCAGGTCGCGCGGCTTTCTGACGGCACCAGGCGCGTCACCGCCATTTCCGAGATCACCGGAATGGAAGGCGAGACGATAACGATGCAGGAGATTTTCCAGTACGAACGTACCGGCGTCGATTCGCAGGGACAAGTGATCGGTCGCTTCCGGCCCACCGGGATTCGCCCGCGCTTTGCAGAAAAACTCAAGGCTTGCGGACACCAGTTGCCGCGAGTCTTCTTTGAGGAGATGTGAAATTTTTGGAGTGCGCTGACCAGTCAGCGCTTTAGCCGGTCGCGACCGGTTGCGACCATTCTGAGTTGAGAAAGCAATGCTGATTTCCTTCCTCGTATTCCTGTTCGCTTTATTCCTGGTGCTCGGCGGTTATTTGCTGGCAACGCATGGCACTGACGCCAAGCGCGCCCGTCTGCAAAAGCGGCTCGCGGAGGCTTTACTCCATTCGGCCCACACCGAAGACGTGGAAGTTGTGCTCGCGCGTAACGAACTGATGAGCGAGATACCGGCGTTGAATCGCGCGCTCGTGAGTATGCAGGCGGCACTCCATCTGAAGAAGATGTTGGACCAGGCCGATCTTCATATCACGCCGTCGCGTCTGGGTATGTTTTCCGGTATGGCGGGAATACTCGCGGCGCTCGCTTCCTCGGTTCTTAGCGAGTCAATTCTGCTGATGCTCGTCGTCGGACTCTTAGCGGCGGCGCTGCCCTTCGTTCACGTTTGGTGGACACGCAAAAAACGCTTCGATCGTTTTCTCGAACATCTGCCCGATGCCCTCGATCTGATGAGCCGGGCACTCAGCGCCGGCCACGCTTTCTCGGAAGCGATGCATATGGTTTCGGCCGAGATGCCGGAGCCGATCGCCACTGAATTTCGCAAGACTTACGAGGAACAAAACCTCGGTCTTTCGCTCAAGCTGGCGCTGGAGAATCTCACGCAGCGAATTCCCCTTTTGGATTTGCGCATGTGCGTTACGGCAGTGTTGATTCAAAGAGAAACGGGCGGCAATCTCGCGGAGATTCTTGAAAAAGTTGCCTACACTATTCGCGAACGGTTCCGCATCATGGGCGACTTGAAGACGTTGACGACGAGCTCGCGCATGTCTGCCTGGTTGCTTTGCGCGCTACCGATTTTTGTAACGATCGTTATCACCGCGATGAACCCGGATTACATGGCGATCCTTTGGAAGGACCAGCGCGGCCATTACCTGATCGCCACCGCATTGTTTCTGCAAGCCACCGGCATGCTGATCGTGCGCAAAATTCTACGAATAAAAATCTAAAGGATGGTCTTGGGGCTTTGGTCTTAGGTGTTTGGATCGTTGCCCTCGGAGAGTTCGAAAATCAAAGTTGAGTAAAGCTTCAAGACCAAAGACCAAAGTACAAAGCACAAAGAACAAAGCACGAAGTACAAAGCGAAAACCAAAGACCAAAAGACCATGCTTTTATTGATCACAATCTCAACCTTCGTCTGCATTTCCCTCGGCCTGATGGGAATCTACTGGCTGCTTTACCGGCCGCAGAGTGCAGCCACCGAGCGTCTAAAAAAACTCGGCGAGCGAACCGCTAGCGCCGGTAGTATTCCGATATCTCTCGATGAGAATCGACCGGGTTCGGAACTCGCGGAACGCATCGCCTCACCGCTCAGTAGATTGGTGCCGCCGTCAGCCGCTGAAGCGAAGAAGCTGCAGAAACAACTGATGCAGGCGGGAATAAGATCGGCGAACGCGCCGGCGCTGTATCGCGCGATCCAGCTTGTCGCGATGGCTGCGCTTCCGGCGATAGTCGCGCTGGCGTGTGCCTTATCGTCGCGGCCGATAAAGAATGCGGTCCTCTACATTCTCTTTGCTTTTGTCATCGGATTCTTCCTGCCTCGATATGTGCTGCGCCGGATGATCCGTTCGCGCCAACAACTGGTGCGTTGGGGACTCGCGGACGCGCTCGATCTGATGGTCATCTCCATTGAAGCCGGACTCGGACTTAACGCCGCGATGATGAAGGTGAGCAGCGAATTGAAGGAAGTGCATCCCGACATCAGCGAAGAGTTTGAGTTAGCAAACCTGGAGATAAGAGTTGGACGCGAGCGTGATGAAGCGTTACGCAATCTTGCCGATCGGACCGGTGTTGACGATCTGCGCAGCCTGGTTGCGATGCTGATTCAAACGGATCGTTTCGGCACCTCGATCGCGAAAGCCATTCGCGCCTTCTCCGATTCGTTACGCACCAAACGCCGCCAGCGTGCGGAGCAGGCAGCGCAAAAAGCGGCTGTCAAATTACTTTTCCCGCTCGCGTGTTTCCTGTTTCCCACTTTGTTTATCGCGATCCTTGGGCCTGCGGCCCTGCAGTTGATGGATACGCTCGGCAAAATGTAAAGGAGTCGGACCATGAGCAAACGAAGATTACTCGCCATCTTGATCGCGTTCGTTTTAACTGTGGCCGCCTCGGCTATGTGGAGCGCTTCGACAATCGAACGCGATGGCGACTCGGACGCTAACGCGTTGGAAGACTCGGGCTCACGCGCGGGGAATGCTTCCGAGCAAAAGAAAAGTGGAAACAAAGTAGCGCGCATCTTCGCGGCGCCGTTCAAAGCTTTCGGGCGCTTGTTTAGTCACAAAGACGATAACAAGCCGGAGCGGATGACGGAGAAGGACGCGGACAAGTTTGCGAGTGTCGGCGTGTCGCGGGTTGATGATGCTCGCACGCCGGAGTCAGAAAAATTGGCGTTAGCTAATTCTGCGAAGGAGCATTTGGCGAATGGTCGTTCGTATCTGCTCAGGGGCCGGCTCAACGAAGCGATTGCGGAACTCTCGACCGCGGCTTCGCTCGACCCGAAGCTTAACGAAGCCCACAACCTGCTCGGTGTTGCCTACGACAAGAAAGGCCTCGCCGATCGCGCCAAGGATTCTTACGAGCGGGCCGTGAAGGTTGAACCGGAAGACGCGCAGACTTTGAACAACCTCGGCTTTTCTCTTTATCAGAATGGGAACTATCGCGCGGCTGTCGATCGCCTCAAGCGAGCAGTCAAGCTGGCGCCAACTGACGATCGCATTTTGAATAACCTCGGTCTCGCGCTTTATCGGCTCGGAAAGTTTGAAGAAGCTTACAAGCATTTTGCGCGCGCGGCTGGACCGTACACTGGAAATCTCAACACCGCTCGCATGCTCGAGAGATTTGGGCGCGAGGAAGACGCGATCAAGTATTACGAAGACGCTCGTCGTATCGAACCAAACTCGACGCTGGCGTTGAGACGTCTGGCCGATCTCTACAAACGGATCGGGAAGTTGGAAGAGTCGCAAGCGGCGAGCAACGCGCTTGCCGGAATTTCAACTTCATCCGCAGCTTCCTCGGGTCGATAGTTTTCGTAAAGCAAACTGTTAGTTTGCGACAGTCGGTATAGATCTCGAGTTGAATGAAACGAACCATCGCAAACTAACAGTTTGCTTTACAACGACCAGGAAGATTCGTTATGACTCAAACCACCATACTCTCTCGCGCTGAAGTGGAAGCGATGGGCCCGCCGGCTGCCGAAGAGATAGCCGACCTCGGAATCGGCGAAGCTTTTCTTTGTGACCTCGCGCTCAAGCACGTCGCTATGCTTCCCGAACCGAGCACGACCGCGGTGGCCGAACGACTGCATCTGCCACGCTCGCTCACCGAAGAAATCCTGGAGAAACTTTATCGTGAGAAGCTGATCGAAGTTCGCTTACAAACGGCCGTGGGTTCGACGCGATATAGCATGTTGGACCGTGGCTGGGATCGCCTGCTGCGTTTGCTTTCCATCTGCGGCTATAGCGGCGCGGCGCCTGTTTCACTCAGCGACTACGCGCACATGATGCGTCTGCAGTCGATACCGTCGCATCCCGCATCAATGGACACGGTGCGCTCGGCGTTTCACGATCTGATCCTGCCAGACTCGCTGCTGCAAACCTTGGGCTGCGTGATCAATTCCAGACGCTCGCTGTTTTTAACCGGCTTACCAGGCACTGGAAAGACTGCGGTTGCCGAGCGAATCAATAACGCGTTGCCCGGCGCAATTTGGATCCCGTACGCGGTCGAGATCGATGGTCAAATTATTCGAGTGTTTGATTCCCACTGCCATCGGCTGGCGTCGGCCGACGTCACTCCTTTGGAATACGATCGCCGCTGGGTGCTCATCAGGCGGCCGCTCGTTGTGGTTGGCGGTGAACTGACATTGGAAAACGCGGACCTGACCTGGAGCGAGGCAGCGAAGTTTTACGAGGCGCCTTTTCAGATGAAATCAAATGGCGGCACGCTGGTGATCGACGACTTCGGTCGGCAACGCGTGGCGCCGCAGGATTTGCTCAACCGCTGGATCGTGCCGCTCGAACGTCGGGTCGACTACCTTGCTTTGCATACCGGAAAGAAGATTGAAGTTCCGTTTGAGCAACTGATAGTTTTTTCAACCAACCTCGACGAAAACGATCTTGCCGATCAGGCGTTCCTGCGACGGATGGGTTATCGCGCGCGCGTGGAGCCGCCTACGCCGGGGGCCTATTCGGAAATCTTCAAACGCCAGGCCTATACGCGCGGCATTCGCTACGAGCAGCCGGTGTTGGACCACGTGCTTGGCAAGTACAGAATTGAGCACCGGCAAATGAAAGGTTGCGAGCCACGCGACTTGCTGGATCGCGCCACTGACATTTGCCTGTTCGAGGGCCAGCCGCTTGAACTCACACCAAAGATTTTGGATGTGGCCTGGCGGAACTACTTCGGCACGTCACACAGTTTCGAGTCGTCGCATAACTTCGCTCCGCGGCCCGCCGAGGAGGCGATCGAAGCAACACTCGCCGATCCGTTGGAGCTATGAAGCCCGCGAAGTGGGCGAAAGCATATAGCCTGGGGTGAAGCGCAGCGGAACCCCAGGTGAAACATAATAATCAAAGGACACAGCCCGTGAAACGGCGACAGACATTGAAGTGACTCCAAGACATCATTTGAACGGAACTCCAGCTCTGTCGCGCGCTTCGCGCGCTCGGTTCCTTTTGCGCCTGCCTTCCTGGGGTTCCGCTACGCTTCACCCCAGGCTTTCTGCCCGCACCCGCTTAGCGGGTTTAGGAATCAAACCTTTGGCCTTGAGTCTGGTGTTGCTGTTAATTCCTGCTGCCCAGGCTCAGGGTCAGAAGAAGATTGAGCACTTAAACACCGCAGCTATGCTGTCAGGTGAAAGCTCGCAGGTTGAGTTGAAACTAGTTGACGGAAGCAATATCGCCGCGGATGAAGCCTGGGAAAGCGAGCAAGGAATTTGGTATCGACGAGGTGGAATGAATCACCTGATTGCGCGCGGACGAGTAAAAACTATCGACCGCACTTCTTCGTCCGGGCCGAAAACAAATCTTCAGTCGGCGATCGTCGTAGGGAGTGACAACACGAACAGTAGTTCCAACGGCTTAGGCGTTCCCGGTATTTCCGCAGACGGCCCGGTGTGGATCTATCTCGTCGGAGGCGCGCGAGTTGAGGCCGACAGCGTTGTGGAATCCGCTGCCGGCGCCTGGTATCGCCGCGGCCCGCTCACGGTTTTTGTTGAGCGCGCCCGAATAGATCATATCGAACGGGAAGAACTGGAAACACTAGCCGAATCCGACTCTTCTTTGAAAAAAGCGCGTGGCTGGACCACCGGAAACCCGAAGATTGACAGTTTGATCAAGCAGAGTGGCGCGAAGTATGGCGTCGATCCCTACCTGATCTTTTGTGTGATGGAGCAGGAGTCCCACTTCAACGCGCGGGCTCTCTCGCCAAAAGGAGCGCGTGGATTGATGCAGTTGATGCCCGGCACCAGCGCGCGTCTCGGCGTTAGACGGCCGTCCGATCCCGCGCAAAACATCGCGGGCGGCACGCGCTATTTGAAGCAACTCATCGAGCAGTTTCGCGGCCGGATCGATCTGGTGCTGGCAAGTTACAACGCCGGTGAAGGCGCGGTGATGAAGTTTGGCGGCAGAGTGCCGCCGTACCGGGAAACTCGCGATTATGTAAAACGAATTAGCTATCGGTATCGCCGGGCAAAGCCTTCAGGAGCTAAGAGCGACGCGGGCCTGGTGGGAGCGGGGCTGTGAGGTCTGTTCTTCTTTACCGTGAAGCAAACTGTTAGTTTGCGATGATTCATTGCTCTTCAGCGGTACCGGTATCAAGAACGCAAACTGACAGTTTGCTTTACGAAGTAAACGCGCAGCAGGCCCGCTCAATTGAAGAAAAGACGAGATGAAAACTATCTTAACCAGGTTCACGGTAATCCTAATCGTAAGTTGCGCAGCATCGTTGTCGGCTGCGGCGCAGTCGTCCGAAGCCCCGCTTACAAACGCCGCAGTAGTCAAACTCGTGCGCGCCGGCTTCAAAGAAAAAACTGTCATCGCGATCATCCACAACCGTCCCAACCGATTCGTTCTGGATCCGGATAGATTGATCGAGTTGAAGCGCAGCGGAGTCAGCGAAAATATTATTCTAGCGATGTTGGCCCAGAATGAATCGTTTGCTCTTATCGATGACGACTGGATGAACCAATCCAGCAGCCCGCGAAATTCCGGCGATCGAAACCCAAACGGCCAGTCGGGGAGTTCTGATATTTTTGGCAGCAGCTCGGGCTCTCGCAGTCAGACCGGCGGGCGGGGAGGGATCGGTGGTAACGATGGCGAAACTACGACGACCGGCAGCGCAACCGTGCGAATTTTGCGTCCCCCTTCAGAGTCGGGCGGTGCACAGCTAAAACTTGAGAAGACGCCGGCCCTAACTAACGACTCCGTGATTAAGTTAGTCGAGGCCGGCTTTTCCGAAGGCACGATCATAAAAAGAATTGAAGACTCGCCGGCGGACTTCGATCTTTCCGCGCCCAAGCTTGAAGAGCTGCGCCGGCGGCGCGTGACCGACGCGATCATCATTGCCATGACGGCGGCCATGGGCGATGACTCGGGATCAAAGCAAACTGGTCCGGGCGCCAGCCCAACAAAGGCAAAAGGGAACTAGCGGAATGCCGCCCGAGATCGATAGTGGCCTATTTTCGCTTTGGAGTGCGGTGACCTGTCACCGCTTTGGCCCGCGGCGACCAGTCGCCGCGCTTTTGTTACGCAGCGATTCTGCGTACGAATGCTGCGACAGGTCGCAGCGACCAAAGCGCCGACAGGTCGGCGCACTCCAAAGGGTCGGCGCACTCCAAAGGGTTGTCCTGCTCCTGACCCGGCTTCCGGTTCTGCTGTTGTTGCTAGCCGCGGAGTTTTCAGTTTTCGCGCAGTCCGCGCAGTCCCCTCTGTCCAGGTCACCTACGCCAACCCCAACACCAAAGCAAAACGAACAGGAGATCGATCCTGATGATGTTATCTCCGTCAACACGACGGAAGTATTGTTGCCCGTAACCGTGCGCGATAGTGCTGGCCGGCTGGTTAGTAACTTAACGCGGAAGGATTTTCGTGTGTTTGAAGATGGTGTCGAGCAGACGCTCAGTGATCTTAGTCTCAGGCAGGTTCCCGTTGACGTTACTCTAATTGTAGATGCTTCTTCTTCCGTCGCTGGCAATCTTGACGACTTCCGCAATGCGGCTGAGGGCTTTGCTTCTCACCTCGCTGTGGACGATCGCATCAGTCTTATCCAGTTTGATGACCGGGTGGTTTTGCTGCAAGACTGGACCAGCAGTTTGGTGCAGTTGCGCCGGGCGTTGAAGCGAATAGTGCCGGGAATGTTTACTCGATTTCACGACGCCATGCTGCTGGCGTCGCGTGATCAGGCGCCCCGCCGTAACGCCAGGCACGCGATCATCGTGCTAACGGATGGTATCGACAGCGGCCGAGGAACGACGTTCGAAACCGCCTTGCGCGCTGCGCTTCAGTCTCAAACAACAATCTACGTCGTGAGCAACACACAGATTGAAAGAGCCAGGAAGCAGGAAGAACTGACGACGTTACTTTCGGGCTCGGATTCCACCGTGCGATTTAACCAGTTGCGCCTCGACGATTTGCGCCTGGGAATCCTCGCGTTAGACGATAGTGAACGCAACCTCGAACAACTAACTGCCGCAACCGGAGGCCGACTCTATAGACCCACCACCTTCGGTGACTTGGAAAAGACTTACACTGAGGTGGCCAACGAGCTGCGACATCAATACGTCCTGTACTATTCGCCACTCAACGTGAAGCGAGATGGCCAATTCCGCCGAGTTCGCGTAGAGACGACCAATCCTTCGAATAAATCAGCCGCCCGCATCGGATACTACGCCCCTAGGAAATGAGGACCCTGTTACACAATTCCTTTCATTGAGATCCTTGCCGCCTCCTGAGGTGCAGCACCGCAGTTCAAACCTACAAGGCTACAGCTCCAGAGCCTCAACGATGAACCCCGGAGGCTCAACGACGCGGTTCAAACCTGCAACGATGCAGGTCCGGATCCTCAAACATGAAGCTCGTAGGCTCAACGATGCCCTTCCAACCTGCAACGATGCAGCTCTGGAGGTGCAACGATTGAGCCTCGGAGGTGCAACGATTGAGCCTCGGAGCAGCAACGATGAGCCTCGGAGGTGCAACGATGACCTCCGCAGGGGCACCGCGGCAATTCCAAACAGCAACTATGCACCCCCGAGGGCCAGCCTTGGCCAAAATGCCACGCTCGTTGGCGAGAACTCTTGCTTGCGTCGTGTTGACACGCGAGCTGGCATGCGGTAATCTCCGCCCGCTGCCAGGTCTGTGAAGCTAAGTCTAATTATTTGGTTGGTTAGGGCTTTCTGGAACGAGGCGGCATGGTCATTGCCATTGTAAAGTCCCAGTTTGCGCGTCTACGTGTGCGTTCCCAGCTTGCGAGCGGCAATTCTAATATAAAAGAGTTAACTAGAGGAGAGACATGCGACTAATCAAGCGTGCCGAAAAAGGCCTGACACTGGCGGCCGGCGGCCTACACGGTATTATTCAGTCAGTTAATAAGTACAAACCCAACCCGTCGTTTACCCCCAAATGGTCGGACAAGCCTCTGCTCAAATCGTGGCAGAAGAGTAAGCCGACGTTGGGATGGCCGCGAACCACCGACTCGCTTTGCCCAAACTGTGTTATTGAAGCTCGGGAATCAATCATCAGCGGCAAGCAGGACGTGAGTGTTCTCATCAATGAAAAGGTTGGCGAGATCAAGGCCCAAATCATTGAACGCGATGGCGAGGTTTGGATGGTTAAGGATTGTCCGATTCACGGGCACTTCGAAGACATGATGGCCATCGACGTCAAGTTTCTGACGCACATCGAAAAGATGTTTCCTGGCCGCGATATTGACGCGCACAGCGACGAAAAGCTCCACAACCATGGCACCAGCACCATCAAGTATGGCCGCGGTGCGGTTCTAACAGTTGATCTCACTAACCGCTGCAACATGATGTGCGACCCATGCTTCATGGACGCCAATCAGGTTGGCTTTGTACATGAGTTAAGCATGGACGAGATCCGCGAGATTCTTGATAACGCAATTTCGATCAAGCCGCGTCGCCAGATGTCCGTGCAGTTCTCCGGCGGCGAGCCGTCCATTTCGCCGCACTTCATCGAATCGATCAAGTATGCACGCCACGTTGGTTATAACAGCGTGCAGGCCGCGACCAACGGGATCGAATTCGCCAAGAGCAAAGATTTTTGCCACCAGGCGGCCGAGGCTGGCTTGCGTTATGTCTACCTGCAATTCGACGGCGTGGGCAATGATGCTAACAGCCATCGCCAGGTCGGCAATCTCTTCGACGTCAAGATGCGCGCAATCAACAACCTGCATGAAGCGGGCGTTGAGATCGTGCTCGTGACCACACTGGTCAACGGCATTAACAATGATCAGGTGGGATCGATTGTTAGATTCGCCCTGGATAATCCCAAGAAGATTGCGTTCCTTTCGTTTCAACCAGTTTCTTTTACTGGCCGCGATGAAGAGATCACACCGCAACGCCGCCTGCAACAGCGTTACACGCTTTCGCACCTCGCGCACGATGTGAAAGATCAGGTTGGAATCACTGAGCCCACGCGCGACTGGTTTCCTTTATCCCTCATGGGCGCGTTTGCGGATTTCGCGGACCTGGTCCACGGACCGCAAGCCGAATGGGGCCAGGTGTCCTGCGGCTGTCACCCGAATTGCGGCGTCGGCACCGCTGTGATGGTCGATAAGGAAACTCGCGAAATGCGTCCAGTGCCGGAGTTCTTGAATATCCCCGGCCTCGTGAAAGACATGCAGAAGATCACGGACGCTGCGCGCGGGAAGTGGATGTCGAACTTGATGATGGGGCTGGCCCTTCTCAAGCATTACAACCCCTATAAATCGCCGTCGAACTTTACCCTTTACGAACTCTTCAAGAAGTTTGACAAGTCGTTTGGGTTGACCGGCAAAGACTACGGCAAAGTTAGCGGCGATCGCTCCGCGAACGATATCGAGAAGCGCCGCGCGGACCGCTGGAATTTCCTGTTCATTGCCGGCATGTGGTTTCAGGACCTTTTCAACTACGACTTCCGCCGCACCGAAATGTGCATCATCCCTTACGGTACGCAGGAGGGCGAGATTTCCTTCTGCGCTTATAACACCGGCATCGGATGGAGAAACATCATCGAGAACATGCACCAGAACGCGACCGTGGCAAAGTGGTATGAGGAAAACGGACGTCACGAGATCTTCGCTCGCGGTAAGGAAGTTGAGCTCAACGATAAGACACACAATTTGGTGTTGAATCCGATTGACCTCACGCGGCCAAATAAGCCTGAAATGGATGGACCAAAGACCGCGCATGAAGAAGCAGTGATGATGCGCAAACTCTATCAGGAGATCGTGCTTAAGAAACAGCTTGATACCAAGGAAGCGGACAAGCCCGTTCAGATTCAAAGTCTCAGCCGCAAGAAGCAAGAGACCGCAGAACCGGCACTGGTTTAGTTTTGCGTTGGTTGCAAGAGGGCCCCGCGAGCGACTGGATGTTCGCGGGGTTCACTGTGTAAAACAGTGAGGAGTGAAAAGTGATGAGTGATGAGGGGTTTTACTTTTCGCCTTTCACTGCTGACTTGACCAGAGGCGTTCGCCGCGTGTTAAATAGCCCGGTACAAAAGAGGACATTAAACTTTAAGGAAGACGGAAAGCGAATGGCAATAGTTACTATTAATCAGGGTGAATCGATCGAAAGTGCGTTGCGCCGTTTCAAACGCAAGGTGATGACCGAAGAGATCATCAAGGACGCGAAAAAGCATGCGTTCTTCATTCCTCCAGGCCAGAAGGCAAAACTCAAGTCAGCTCTTGCGCGCAAGCGGAACAAGAAAAAGGGACGCATGCGCACTTCTGCTCCCAGAGATTAATCGGACTCTGGAACTGACCGCGTGCTTCCTGCATTCCAAGCGCGTTCTCTCTATCCCATTCAGAGTTCACCGACTGACTTGACTGCTCGAAGTGTCGATTGGGTTAGGTGCGAATTGAGAGCCGACCACCCCACGCAAACTAACAGTTTGCCTTACGTGAGTTTGTCATGACCAGAATTCTGCTCACAAACGACGACGGAATCCAGTCGAATGGCCTGATCAAGCTTGAAGAAGCGCTAAGTGAAGTCGGCGACGTTTACGTGGTTGCTCCAGCATCTGAGATGAGCGGCGCCTCCCACAGTCTCACTTTAGCGCGGCCTCTACGCATTCGCCAGATTGACGAAAGACATTGGACGGTTGACGGCACGCCTACCGATTGCATCACGCTCGCCCTAAATAAGATCCTTCCTCCCGACAACATGCCTGATGTCTGCGCTTCGGGAATTAATCATGGCGGAAATCTCGGCGACGATGCCACCTACTCCGGCACTGTCGCTGGAGCGCTTGAAGCCACCATCCTGGGAGTGCCGGGCCTGGCGTTTAGCTTGGTTGCGCGAGAACGTTTCGATTTTCGTGAAGCCGCGCAATTTGCCGTGCTGGCGGTGCGGAAAGTGTTGGCAGAGGGACTTCCTGAAGGCACGCTGCTCAACGTAAATATTCCGGCGAAAGAGATCAAAGGCGTTAGGGTTACGCGCCAGGGAATAAAGAACGCCCGACCCGTGATCAGCGAGCACATCGATCCCCGCGGTAAACCTTATTTCTGGATTGGCGAAGAATATTTCAACAACAGCGCTGCGGAAGGGACTGATTACAACGCCATCGACCAGGGTTATATCTCCGTCACCCCTTTGAAGAGTGACATGACGGACCATCGAGCGCTCACTGCGATCGAGAGCTGGCGTTACTTAAAAGATACTGAGTTGCTCCACAAAGCGTAAACAGTTTTACATCCGCATTTCCCTCGGACCGTTTTAAGTTTCGTGCAAACAACT
>DASYMB010000110.1:0-9474 GCA_036009285.1 Pyrinomonadaceae bacterium
GAGATCCACGACTCCGCGCGACGACGGACCAACCACGATCTTGTCCATGTAAAGATCCGGCGCATTCAGCAGACCACCGCGTTCAGCCGCCGCCAGCACTGCAATCGCGTTGTTAGCGCCCACCGCGCAAAGATTTGTTCCCTCGAGCGGATCGACAGCAATGTCCACCTCCGGACATGATTCCGCCAGGTCTTCGCTAACGCCATAACCGCCGCCCACTTCTTCGCCGATGTAAAGCATGGGCGCCTCATCGCGTTCGCCTTCGCCGATCACTATGCGGCCGCGCATCGGCACCGTATCCATAACTTCGCGCATCGCTTCGACGGCGACGTGGTCGGAATATTTGCGATCGCCCTGGCCCATCGTGCGCGCCGCGGCAATCGCTGCCGCTTCGCATACGCGCAAGAATTCCAGAGACAGCTCGCGCTCTGTCTTTAACTCGTGGCCCATCTCGTTAGCTCTCCTGATTTCGGAAGTTTTGCGGGGAACTGCGTCAAGTTTAGAGCGTTCCCAGTTGAAGAAGTGCGGACTCATACTAACAGAGCGGGAAAGTTATTTGTAGCCGGTGGACTGAGGAGTAGTGGGTCAGTTTCGACTTAACGAGGTCATTACAGAACCGTGCGCGGTAGCGCCGGATGCCGGCATCAACCTGTGTTCGAAGTAAGGTGCGACGCGTGGATATCCATTAACGCTGCCGTTTTCAGGTCGAATATTACCGAAGTTAAATTCTAAGTATCCGGCGCTACCCCGCTCGGTTCTGTAACGAATGTTTCTGCCGCATCTGGAACGACGCTCCCACCCGCCAACCCAAAGACCGAATCAGGTCCACCCCAAACAAACTCTAGCGTGACCTATGAAAGACAGTTAGAATACGGAACTGTTGATGCGTGGGCTCACCCTCAGGAGAAAATTATTTAAATGGCTACATTATTAATCGTCGATGACGACAACCTCATCCGAGACATGCTCCACGAGCTTTTGTCTCCCTCACATGAATGCCACACCGCTGACCGTGCGGAACAGGCGCTCGCGTATCTCGACATTGAGACGTACGATGCAGTGCTTACCGACGTTTCTATGCCGGGACTCAGCGGCCGCGAACTCCTCAGGTACATTCAGGCAAAACATTCCACCACGCCGGTCATTGTTATCTCCGGAATGTCCGGCGAAGGCGACGCGAGAGAGATAATCGCTGCCGGCGCCTTTGCGTATTTTGCCAAGCCTTTCAAGCTCACCGAAATCGAAGACGCGGTCGTCCGCGCAATCTCACGACATCAGGAACTGAAGAGCGAGATTCAAAGATCGACTGAAACTACCAGCACCGATCCCGAAAACTAGTCAGCAATTCAGAACGGAACCACTCACCCTCTTACCTGAGACCGCGCGCGCCCTCGCCCGCTGTGAGCGCGAAGCGCTTGAAGCAAAGCGAATCATTCCACTAATGAATGCCATCGCGCGCTGCGGGCGAGGAGGCCCGCGGTCCCAATAAGCGGTCGCCTATAACAATCCAAACCCGAGTCGAGGCTGCTCTCGATGTTGCTTGACTTAATCGTTCGTTAGCGTTAAGAAACTCGTCATTCATTAGTCGTTCAAAACTTTCTTCTAACTTCCGGCCAGGAGGCTTCTATGTCAACCACTGCTCCCGAGCGAACAATCAACGAAGATAAAATGAATGCGTTTTTGGGCAAGGTAGTCGGCGATTTCGGCGCCGCACTGAGTTCATCTCTGGTCTACATCGGCCAGAAGCTGGGACTTTACAAGGCGATGGCCTCGGGCATTGCCGTAACTCCCGCCGAGCTTGCCACACAAACTGCAACCAACGAACGCTACGTGCGCGAGTGGCTGATCAATCAGGCGGCGAGCGGCTACGTCGATTACGATCCTGGCAGCGGACGTTTTTCGTTGTCGCCGGAACAGGCAACCGCGCTGACTGATGAGTCGAGTCCTTTTTATGTTGGTGGCGGCTTCTTTGTTATCAAGGCCATGACGCATGCGGTTTCGAAAATCGAAGACTACTTCAAAAACGGCGGCGGCATGCTTTGGGGTGAACACGATCCGGATCTGTTTGTCGGCACCGAGCGCTTCTTCCGTCCCGGCTATGCGGCCCACCTGATCGCGTCGTGGATTCCCTCGCTCACCGGGGTGGAAGAAAAATTGAAAGCGGGTGGGAAAGTTGGCGACGTTGGCTGCGGCCACGGTTCTTCAACGATTATCATGGCCCAGGCTTATCCGAACTCGCGCTTCTGGGGCTTCGATAATCATGAGACGTCGATCGAGACGGCGCGCGGGCGCGCCGAAGCTGCCGGAGTTTCCGATCGGGTTACTTTTGTGGTGTCGAATGCGAATGAGGTGCCTGACGAACAGTTTGACCTCGTCGCCTTCTTCGATTGCCTCCACGACATGGGCGATCCGGTCGGCGCGTGTAAGCGTGCGGCTGAAGTTTTGAACGCAGACGGAAGCGCGCTGATTGTGGAACCTATGGCAGGAAACACGGTCGAGGAAAATTTCAACATCATCGGTCGCACCTTCGCGGGCGCCTCTACTCTCTGCTGCACTTCAAACTCGATGGCCCTCGGCGGCCCGGCGCTGGGCGCAGTCGCGCCGGAATCAGCTATTCGCGAGGTTGTACTTGCCGGTGGATTCAAAGAATTTCGACGCGCCACCGAGACGCCGTTTAATCGAATCTTCGAAGCGCGCAAGTAAGACAGGCATTCCTGCCTGTCAGTAGAGTCGGAGCGGAGTGTTCAGGTCAGAACCACCTGCGTTAGCTGGTGGCTTATGCCAAGCGTCTGCTATTGCCCAGGCCACCCGCTCACGCAGGTGGTTCTGACTTCAGCGGATGTCGGACGGCTTCCACGGCGGCAGCGTCTTGCGCGCGGGCTTCTCTTTTTTCAACCCCAACGCCCAGTCGGCCTGCATCAGCGTATGAATGTCGCGCGTGCCCTCGTAAATGATCGCGGCTTTGCAGTTGCGCCAGTAACGCTCGACCGGATAGTCGTTTGAATAACCATTCGCGCCGTGGACCTCGATCGCCATCGACGCTGCTTTTTCGCTGCGCGTCGTCGCCTGCCACTTCGCAAGGCTCGTCGCGCGCGCATTCGCCTGTCCGGTGTTCTTCAAATAACCGGCACGCAAACAGAGCAGGTGCGCCATCTGGTAATCGGCTTCCATCAACGCTATTTTCTGTTTGACTAACTGATGGTTGGCGATCTTGGTGCCGAAGGTCTCGCGTTCAAGCGCGTAGGCGACTGAAGCATCGCGGCAGGCGCGAATCACGCCCGTTGCTCCGGCTGCGACTGTGTAACGTCCCTGCTCGAGCGCAAACATCGCGATCTTGAATCCTTCGCCTTCTTCGCCGACGCGATTCCCCACCGGCACGCGCGTGTCTTGCAGCGAAAAATATCCAGTGTTGCCCGCGCGAATTCCCAGCTTGCCGTGAATCGTTCCCGAAGTGAAACCCTTCATGCCACGCTCGACAATGAAGCATGACATTCCACTGTGATCGCGATTGCGCCGTTTCTCTTCATCGGTCCAACAAAAGAAGAGGAAGTTATCAGCAACATCAGCGAGGCTGATCCACATCTTCTCGCCGTTGAGCACATACTCATCGCCTTCGCGCCGCGCCGTGGATCGTGAACCAACCACATCCGATCCCGCACCGGGTTCAGTCAAGCCATAGGTGGCGAGCTTCTCGCCCTTCGCCTGCGGCACCAGATACTTCTGCTTCTGTTCCTCGCTGCCCCAGGTGAGGAGCGTGAGCGAGTTCAAACCAGTATGGACGGACATCACTACGCGCACGAAAGTGTCAACCGCCTCGAGCTCCTCGCAAACCAGACCGAGCGAAATGTAATCGAAGCCGGCGCCGCCATACTCTTCCGGAATACAAACTCCGAGCAGATTCAACTCGCCCATTTTTTTCAAAACTTCAGGATGAAACTCCTGCTTCTCGTCCCATTCTTTGATGTGAGGCGCAACCTCTTTCTCTCCAAACTCGCGCACGGTTTGCACCAGCGCCTGATGATCTTCAGTCAACTCGAATTCAATCATTGAAATCTCTCTCTTAAATTGTAGGTTTAAAACGACCGGACATCTTAACGAGTCCAAAGTCCGACGTCCAATGTCCAATGTCGGTGTATGACGGGGCAGTAGCCCGACTGTCAAGGAGAGCGTAACGTGAAGGAGCGCGCCTCCCTGAGGGTCGGGCTACTGCCCCGCTTTTGACGTTGGACTTTGGACGCTATACTTTCATCATGGCGAAAAAGTCTGAGTCGAACATTGTTAAGGTTGGCTTGATCCAGATGAGCTGCGATCAGAAACCGGAAGCCAATCTCAAGAAAGCAATCGCGCGCATTGGCGATGCCGCTAAGCAAGGCGCGCAAATCGTGTGCCTGCAGGAGCTTTTCCGCTCCCAATACTTTTGCCAGACCGAAGACATCGCGCTCTTCAAACTTGCGGAAACAATTCCCGGTCCCACCACCGACGCGCTCGGTAAAGTTGCGCGGCAAAAGAAGGTCGTCGTCCTGGCATCGCTTTTTGAAAAGCGCGCGGCCGGTGTTTACCACAACACCGCGGTAGTCATCGACGCGAACGGAACAATCGCGGGCAAGTATCGCAAGATGCACATACCCGACGATCCGCTTTACTACGAAAAGTTTTATTTCACGCCGGGCGACCTTGGTTTCCAAACTCATAACACCAGGTATGGCAAAGTCGGCGCGCTGGTTTGCTGGGACCAATGGTTTCCGGAGGCTGCTCGATTGACCGCTTTGAGTGGCGCAGAGTTTATCTTCTATCCGACCGCCATTGGCTGGCTGCCCGGCGAAGAGGAGGAGATGAACCAAGCCCAGCACTCCGCCTGGGAAACAATTCAACGCGCACACGCGATCGCGAATGGAGTTTACGTGGTGGCGGTGAATCGTGTCGGCCGCGAAGGTAAGCTTAACTTTTGGGGCCAATCTTTCGTTGCGGATCCTTTTGGACGTGTCATCGCAAAGGCGTCTGCTGATAAAGAAGAAGTGCTGGTGGTCGAATGCGATCTTAGCAAGATCGAAGAGACGCGCCAGAATTGGCCGTTCCTGCGCGACCGGCGCATTGAGGCTTATGACAAGCTCCTGTATAGATACGTCGGAAACTAGATCAAGTGAGAGATTTCCAACGGTGGAACTTCGACTTTGGAGTGCGGTGACCTGTCAGCGCTTTGGCCTTCGGCGGCCCGGCGCCGAATTCTGTCAAAAAAAATCAAGCGAATCGTGGCCGCGACCAGTCGCGCCCGATCAAAGCGGTGACAGGTCACGCACTCCAAGGAGATGAACTTATGGCTTGTTGATCCAGGGTAAAGGCATTTGAAGCTTCCAACTCCCACTGAACTCGGTTACCGCATGCCTGCCGAGTGGCACCGTCACAGTGCGACCTGGCTTAGTTGGCCCAAGAATCTGGAAACCTGGCCGGATCGTTTGCCGCAAGTTGAAGAGATTTTTCTGCAAATGATGGCTGCGCTCGCGCCGCATGAGATCGTGAATCTGCTGGTGGACGATGCTGCGACCGAAGCGTCTGTGCGCGCGCGCCTGCGGTTCCCCGGCGCTGACAACATTCGCTGCCACCAAATCCCTACCGTTGATTCCTGGATTCGCGACTATGGTCCAAATTTTATCATGTCCGACAAACTTCAGTTTGTCGCCGGCACGGGCAAGAGGACGGTCCCGCAAACAAACGACAAACTGAAATTTAGCGGACATCAAAGCGAACAGGGATTAGCTTACAACGACTGGATATTCAACGCCTGGGGAAATAAGTACGAAGAACTTAAGCAGGACGATTCCATCCCGGCGCGTTTGGAAAGTTTGCTGCGCGTTCCGCGATTCGAACCCGGCATCGTGATGGAAGGTGGGTCGATCGAAGTTAACGGGGCTGGTTGTGTGCTGACAACCGAGCAGTGTTTATTGAATCCAAACCGCAACCCCGATTTGAGTAGGAACGAAATTGAGCAACACCTGAAAGACTATCTTGGAGTTGAAAAAGTTTTATGGCTCGGCGAAGGAATTGTCGGCGACGACACTGATGGACACATTGACGACATCGCTCGGTTCGTCGCGCCGGATGTAATCGTGTGCGCGGTGGAAGAAGATCCGGATGATGTTAACTACAAACTGCTGCAAGACAACCTGCACCGGTTGCAGGGGATGACAGATGTGAAAGGCCGCGGCTTTGAGATTGTAACGTTGCCGATGCCCGGCGTTGTCGGCGGCACAAGTACAGATACTCGCAACCTGGATCGCTTGCCAGCGTCCTACGCAAATTTCTACATCGCAAACAATGTCGTGCTCGCTCCCGTGTTCGGACACGCGAACGACGCGCGGGCCTTGGAAACGTTACAGAGTTTATTTAAGGATCGCCGAGTAGTAGGAATCAACTGCGAGCCTCTGGTCTGGGGCATGGGAACTATTCACTGCGTCACGCAACAGCAGCCGAAACCATAATCCGCAGATTACGCAGATTACACAGATTTAGTAAGAACAAAACGTTTGTGTTCCAGACTCTGCCTGCCAAAATTGATCAGCAAGCCAACTTCATGGCCAGTTGCTTTAAGATAATTTATCACTTGGGCCTCTTCGGCGCCGCTCATTCTGAGAAGTGCCTTCAACTCAACCACCACTGTCGCGAAGCAAATGAAATCTGCGCAATACTTAGTATTAAGCGCCCGACCTTTGTATGCGAGAGGAAGCCTTGCTTCTTTGACAAACGGAATATGTCGATTTGCAAATTCGATGGCTAAGGCTTCCTGGTAAACCGGCTCAAGAAAACCGCAGCCAAGTTGGCGATGGACTTCCATAGCCGCTCCGATGATTGAGTAAGTTCTCGGGTCTGTTTTGGCAAGATTCTCCAGCACCCACAAATAATATCAGTAATTATTTCTTGTCTGTGTAATCTGCGTAATCTGCGGACAGTATCTCCTTAACAAGATTTTTTGCATCGTCCAATGTACGCACTCGTCCGTCCAGTTGCATCTCGTAAACCATCCTCGTGATCTCGCCCATCCGCGGCCCAGGCTTTAGACCAAGTTCCAGCAGGTGGCGACCTAACAAGATCGGCGCTGGTGGTTGCTGCTCAACTTCCAATTCGCGCGCGCGCTCGATAAACCACTCCTGCGCGGCCGAGTCGTACCACTGTTCCCGCGGCACCCACTCAGCATTGCGGCCCAGGGAGTCGGCCTTCGCCACTCGATAAAGCAGATCCAATTCACACCTTCGCGCCAGCCGGCGAAACGCGCCATCGCCAACTTCGGCTCGCTTCTTGTAAAACTCGCCGGGCTTCAAGTGTTCGCGCACGAGCGCAATCACCTGGGCGCGTACGTTGTAGCCATCGAGCGTGTGAATATTGAGGCGCGCGAGAAAGCTCGCCGCCGGCGCAGCGCCCGCTTCTTCATGTCCACGCGAACGCCAGCGACCTTCGAGAAACTCAGTCGTTGCCGGCTTACCAAAGTCATGGGCCACCGCCGCCAGCATCACCGTCACTTGTTTGGCGTAGGGCAAGTCCTCAATTAGTTCATGGGCCCGATCCGATACGAGTTGTGTATGAACGAAAACATCGCCTTCCGGATGCCACTCTTTATCCTGTGGCACATCGATGAGGGCGTCGAGTTCCGGGAAGAGTTGTTTGATAGCTCCAAGTTCCCGCAGCCACTTCAAACCCACGAACGGTCGTGAAGCGCGCAGCAGGAGCTTTTCCATTTCTCCCCAAATGCGCTCGGCCGGTAGATCAGATAATTCGATCGCGCGACACAGCGCGATGGTTTCAGGTTCGATATCAAACTCAAACCGCGCGGCCAGTTGCGCTGCTCGCAAAACTCGCAGGCTGTCTTCGGCAAACGTATCGACTGAAACTGCCCGCAGAATTTTGTTGTCGAGGTCTTCCCGGCCGCCAAACGGATCGATGATTTCGGTTGTCAGTGGGTCCTGCAGAATTGCATTGACGGTAAAATCGCGGCGGCGCGCGGCGTCTTCAAAGGTCATCGACGGATCGCCTTCAATCACAAAAGCGCGATGCCCGCGACCCGACTTTCGTTCGCGGCGCGGCAGCGAAACATCAAGGTCTGCGCCGAGCTTGTAGACAGTGAACGCTTCGCCGACGATATTTACCGGGCCAAACTGATCGAGCAGGGCGCGTAGTTTGGCGGGCTCGACTCCGTAGACTTCCAGGTCCCAATCCTTAGGCTGGATACTTAGAAGCAGGTCGCGCACGCAGCCACCGACGAGCAGAGCCCGACCACCCACAGCGCGCACTGCATGGGCCAGCGCAAGAACTTTTTCGGGAATCGCAGACATTTGAGTCCAATGTCCAATGTCCAATGTCCAATGTCAATGAGAGAAGCTGGTGGGCCGGGACCGAAGAATTGAAAGGCGTCTTTTCGCTGGGACCGCGGGCGTCTCGTCCGCAGCGCGGTGCAGCCCTTCAAGTCCGCAGGCAAAGCGTTGTTCGCTTACCCTCATTGCCGGCGAGACGCCCGCGGTCCCAGTAATAATTCGGGCCAGCTTCCAGTGAAAGGCGTGCAGATGAGAGAGAATTATTCTTCCGGAGATTCGACGAGGACTTGCATCCCCCGAGTGGAAGGTAGGCAACTGATGATTTGCGCGCGATCTATTTTAGTCATGTCAGTGCCGGCAGCGTGCCAGAGTTTCACCCAAAAGGTTCGCGTCTCGCCATGGATGGCAAAGGTGGAACCGTCGTTCATCACGGGGACGGGTGCGGCGGTGGTGCCGTCGCGCAATTCCTCGAGCAGTTCAGACACGAACGGCTTGAACTGATCAAACTGCACCAGCACGTCGCGGTCTGCTATCTCGGCAGGCGGCAACTCAACCGGCTCGCTCGATTCGAGCAGCAAGCGCGTTTCAGTTTGCAGATTTCGTTTCTTAACTATCGGCATGATTTTGTAGGGGCAGGGCTCGTCCCTGCCCGAGGTCTTTTTGGCAGGACTCGTCCCTGCCCAAGGTTGAATGAACTGGATCAGGGGCAGGGACAAGCCCGTACCCCTATAAACGTTTTTCAAGATGCTCTTGAAGATCAGCAACCTTCACGCGTTCCTGTTCCCAGGTGTCGCGATCGCGCACAGTCACAGCTTCGTCTTCGAGCGACTGATGATCGACGGTCACACAGAAGGGCGTGCCGATCTCGTCCTGGCGCGCGTAAAGTTTTCCAATGCCGCCGGTATCGTCATAGACAGCGCGTATCGAGGGCTGTAGCGAGCGCTTGATAGATTTTGCCAGCGCCACAATCTCCGGCTTGTTTTTCGCGAGCGGAAGAATTGCAACCTTGATCGGCGCGAGCGCCGGATGAAGTCTTAGTATTACGCGCGTTTCGCCTTTGTCATTTGTCTTTTCCGTATACGCATCCATTAGCACTGAAAGCACGGTGCGATTCACGCCGGCCGCAGGCTCGATCACGTACGGATAGAAACGCTCTTTGGTCGCCTCATCGAAG
>DASYMB010000111.1:0-6089 GCA_036009285.1 Pyrinomonadaceae bacterium
GCGGTAATGCACAGCGCGACGAAATATTTGGGAGGACACTCTGACCTAACCGCCGGTGCGGTTGCGGGAAGCAGAGAGTTTATCGATCGCGTACGCCAAACGTCGGTGATGGTGGGCACGACACTCGATCCTGCGGCCGCGTATCTTTTATCGAGGGGCATGAAGACGGTGGATGTACGAGTGCGCCGATCCTGCGACAACGCGCTGCAGTTGGCCCAGGCGCTTCGTGCGCATCCAAAAGTGGAACGCGTTTACTATCCGGGCCTGGAAGACGATCCGGGGCACGAGCTTGCGAAGCGGCAGATGAAAGCGTTTGGCGCGATTGTCGCGATCAACCTGCGCGGTGGGGAGCCGGAAGTTGAAAGGCTGTTTGATTCACTCAGACTGGTGCGCACCGCGCCATCGCTTGGCGGCGTCGAGACGCTGGCGAGCTATCCGCTGTATTCATCGCACGCAGGCTTCTCTGACGAACAACTGAAAGCCGCCGGCGTTTCGGCGGCGACGGTTCGATTTGCCGTGGGCATTGAGGCTGTCGAAGATATAATCGCCGATATCACACAGGCGCTCGGCAGTTTCTAAACTACGGATTTGGAGTGCGGCGACCTGTCGCCGCTTTGGTCGGATGCGACCTGTCGCAGCCTACGCAGACTGAATATCGCTGACAGAAGCGGTATCAAACCGCCGCAGGCGAAAGCGGTGACAGGTCACCGCACTCCAAACAGAGTGGCCTGCAAAGTGGCGACTGTCTTTCCTTGCTGTTTGCTTTTGACCCGATGGAAATCAAACTCCTGCTCACTTTGGATCTTCGGGAACAAGCAGCCCTACAAGCGGCGCTTGTTACTCACGGCGCGCCCGACGCGCTGGTGACCCTTGCCTTAACCGGCGCCTGCCGGATTTCATCTGTCGAGGAAGGTCGTCAACTTCGCAAGTGGCTCGCCGAAGCTCGCACGGCGGGCGACACTGACTTTGCTTCACTGCATGTTATCGAGCGCGCGCTGATTGATTTTGGCGTTTGACAATCTTCCTTAATATCGATGTGGCCTAATTTCGGTTTTCTCTGTGCAACCTCCGTGTTCTCTGTGCCTCCCTGGTGAGCAATCGTCAACAAAGAGTCGCCACCGAGACACGGACTACACAAAGGACGCACAGAGACTGTTCAAATTAGGGAACTACTTAATATCTGCCTGCGTGATGACTGAAATAAAATTAGGCTACGGGCGGGGCTCGTTAAGTTTTTCCGGCGACGAAAACCGCGATCGAATACTGGCAGGAGATTCAGGAATCGACCGGCCGCTCACCGACGTTGAAATCGGCGAGGCTCTGAGCGCTCCCATCCAATCGCTTCCCATCGAAGAACTCTTTTCCGCCGGCGAGTCAGTATTGATTGTCGTCTCCGACGCCACTCGTGCAACCGCCAGCGCGCAAATTCTAAACCTGCTGATACGCCGGTTGATTCAGACTGGAGTCTCGCCCGCCGATCTGGCAATCATCTTCGCAACCGGAATACATCGCCCAGTCACGCCCGCTGAAAAAATCGAGCTGCTGACGCCGTTCATCGCGCAGCGTGTGAAAACAATTGATCACGACGCTTACGATTCTTCCCGGATGGTGTTGCTGGGAACTACGGATCGCGGCACGCCCGTAGAAGTTAACCGAGCACTGCAGGACTTTACCCACGTGATCATAACCGGAGCTATCGGGTTTCATTATTTCGCGGGATTTACCGGCGGTCGCAAGTCGATATGTCCGGGACTCACTTCAGCGCGCACCATCGAAGCGACTCACATGCTTGCGCTTGATTTTGAAACTGGCGGAAGGCGCGCCGGTGTCGGCACTGGCCTGCTGGAAGGCAACGCGGTCCACGAGGAATGCGAACGGATCGCTGCGATGATCGGGCCGCGTTTCAGCATCAATAGCGTGGCTGATGAGCGAGGCCGCGCGGTGCGCATTCATGCGGGCGAGTGGCGCGCCGCGCATCGTGAAGGTTGTGAGCAGTATCGCTCCAATCATTCATTGGCGATCGAGGCCAGGCGCGAAATAGTTATCGCCAGTTGCGGCGGTTATCCTTACGACATCAATCTCATTCAGGCACACAAGTCTCTCGACATGGCGGCGCATGCTTGCACAGACGGCGGCGCGATTGTGCTGTTAGCCGAATGTCATGACGGCTTGGGCCGGTCGGATTTTCTGAAATGGTTTGCGGAGAAAGACTCGCGAGCGCTCGCGGCCCGCCTGCGCGACTCTTACGAGGTGAACGGCCAAACCGCCTGGTCTCTGCTCACCAAGACTGAGCGTTATCGGATTTATCTTGTTTCAGAATTGCCGGATGAAGATGTTCGGCGAATGCGAATGATCCCAGTGCGTTCGTTGGATGATGCGCTGGATCAAGTTGGGCGGGAACAGGAAACCTATGTCATGCCGCATGGCGCGCGTTTCTTGCCGCGCCTCGAGGCTCGTTAGTTCGGTGGCTCAGCCATTATGAACGTTGAGGGACGCCGACTGCGTCGGGTTTAGTGTTATCGAGGGGTGTAGAGCCATTGGCATTATTAACGCCAGGCTCATCCAATGGGATGCCACCTCGAGTTGAAGGGCAATGAACCACCGCAAACTAACAGTTTGCTTTACGCACTCTCGAAATACTTGCACCGACTTTGGATTTACTTTTCTCTGACGGGGTATATATCATGCCCGCTGAATCGATTAGCTTTCCACGACGTCCCGCTATTACAGTACCGGCAAAAGGAGACGGATCCTTATGAGAATAATTTTAATTGGCGCAGTGTTTTTAGTAGGTTGTCTCTGCGTGATGGCCCAGTCGCCCACGGCGGCGGTTGAAAAACGCGTCGCGCTAAGCGAGAAAGCGGTTGCGCTTGACGGCAGCGGCGCGCCGGCTCTTGAAGCGACTCTAAAAACTACGACGCTTAACGGTGCTGAAGATTCTCCGGTAACCAACATTCGCATGGTAGTGAGAAACGCAGGCAGTGTTTCTTACGCGTTCGTGTCCGGGTTAGTTACTTTTTACGATGGCTCCGGCGTGCGCTGCGGCGAAGGTCTATTCAAAGCAGACGCGCTCAGTGTGGATGAAGCGTTCGAAACAGACACTCCGGGAATTCGCATTAGGTGCGCACCCGCCAACTGGCGAATAGTTGCGAGTAGTTTGCTTCCCAGAGTTGCACCGGGCCAGCCCGTCTCGACCGGGGCAGCTTCCAGCCGTTTGAATCTGGTTATTACCGTCGATGGCGAAGAGCACCCGATCCAGTTAGATAAACCTATGGTGCTGAAGCTGGGAGACACCGAGCGCACGATCATCCTGCGCGAGGCGCCCTAGAGCAAATGTAAGTGAAACGCTGATTTTTTTTGGAGTGCGGTTACCCGTCACCGCTATGGTTTCGGGCGGCTTGACGCGCAAATCTTTCAGGAGCTTCAGCCAGGCCATGACGGCGACGGGTCGTGGACGACTAAAGCGGTGATCGGTCACCACACTCCAAAGCTTGGTCTTAAAGCGTTCGCTCCTTGACCACCGCTGCTTTGAGTTTTAGGATTATTCACAAGCCCGAACTAATCAGAAGGGAAGTTTTATGGCAGAGAACTCAGAGAAGAAATGCGCCCATCCCGCGTGCGATTGCCCGCCCGAAAAGGACAGCAAGTATTGCAGTGAGTACTGCGAAGAAGCCGAGAAGTCGCATGTGATGGAAATAGGTTGCAATTGCCAACACCCCGGCTGCTAACGAGTCGGGACCCGCACAAACAATTTCACCGAAGCTCTACCCCGGGGCTCACCTGCAACTGTGATTAGCATTTGCAATCAATTTGCAAGGTAGCTATCGCCGCCTCAACGGCAACGCCTCCTAGAATTCTCTCATCCTGACACACAATAAGAATCCGCGCGCGCTCAACTGAGGCGCGAAACCAAGAGGTGAAAAAATGAAGAGAACCATCCTGGCCCTTAGTCTTACTATCGCTTGTGCCGGTGCCGCTTACGCTCAGAAGGCGGAGGGCCGCGCGTCCGCTGATGCACGCAGTCAAACATCCGCGGCTGTGAACCAGGCCGGCAAGAACATCAACCTTGAATCCGGAACACAGGTCGCCGGCGAACTTCAAAACACTATCGACGTTCGTAAAGCGAGGGTCGGCGATCAGGTCATTTTGAAAACGACTCAGGCGATCAAGTCCGGTGGACGCACGATCGTTGGCAAAGGATCGCGACTGGTGGGTCATGTAACTGAAGTGGCCCAGAAGACCAAAGGCAATGGTGAATCACGCATCGGCATTCTGTTTGATCGTTTGGAGCAGGGATCGTTGGAACTGCCGATCGCGGCCACGATTAGCTCGATTACCAGTGGCCGAGCGAGCACACGCGCTAACAACGACGATCTGTTTGGAGGTAACAGCAGCGCCGGCGGTTCCGCAAGTTCAAGCAGCTCCACGCGCTCATCGTCAAGCAGCGGCGGCTTGCTCGGCGGTGTTGGTAGCACGGTCAATTCTACGACCTCAACTGTTGGCGGCGTTGTCGGTAGCACAACTTCAGCGGCTGGTTCGGCCGTAGACTCAACCACCGGTGCACTAGGCAACACGGCAACGGGCGTGGGCCGTTCGCTCAGTGGAATCCAAATCTCCGAATCGAGCAGCACTTCAGTGGAGGGCAGTTCAGTGTTGTCACTCCAGGGCGGTAACCTGCGGCTGGAGAAGGGTACGAACTTCAATCTCGTCTTAACGCAGTCGGCCCGTGCAGGAGTTGGGAAAGATCAGTAGACCGAGAAGGCACGGCTGGAACAAAGAGCGGCGACGCGAGTGAACGATCACTCGCGTCGCCGTTTTCTTAATCGCAGTCCGCGCAGCGGACGATTGACAATAGCGCAGCAGTTCACTGCGGGGTTGGAAGATTCTTCCAGCGATGAATCGCTGGGCTACTTTCAGTTGTCCGCTTCGCGGACTGGAAACAAGCGCGAGTGTTGTTGCGCGCTGGGGCGACGCGTTAAAGTAGTTACCGACGAACCAATGCTTACTACTCTTATCGAACTTCAACGATTGAAACGTCTGGAGCGTACGGGTTGGACACTTCGCGGTCTGCCTAACGGCACTGAGTCCGTGGCCTCTCATTCTTTTGGCGTAGCGGTTACCGCGATGCTGTTGGCCGATGAAGTGAAGGCGCGCGGTCTCGAGGTTAATTGCGAACGCGTACTTCGCATGGCGCTGCTGCATGATTGGGCGGAGACGCGCGTCGGCGACATGCCGAAAACAGCGATCGGTTATTTTGGCGCGGCGGCGAGGAGAAGCGCAGAGACCCTCGCGTTTGCGGACATCGTAAGCGGCGTGGGCACGTCCGAGGCGACGTACAAAGATCTGTACCTCGACTACGAACAACGCAGCAGTCTCGAATCGCGGCTGGTTAAAGCCGCAGATGTGATCGACTTGTTGGTTCAGGCATACGCGCTCGAGCGCGCCGGGGCCAAAGGTCTTGATGAGTTTTGGCAAGTGGCCCACGCGGCAAACTTCCAGCTTCCCCCAGCCGCGCAAGAAGTTGTTCGAGAAGTTTTGCAGTTGTTACTTGATGCACGCAGCGAATTAACCAACAACAACTGAGGCAAGACGGAATGTTAACAGTGGGCATCGGAGCAATTACCTGGCAGCGCGTCTTGCTTGGTGTCCTCCTGTTCGTGATCACCTTCGCCGTCAGCCTGGCCATAGTTTCCTTTATCATGGTCAGAATTCCCGCAGATTATTTTCAGCCGGATCGCCCACGCGAGTTATGGTCTGAGAGGCATCCGGCGGTGCGCTTGCTCGCAATCTTCGCGAAGAATCTTCTGGGCGTGCTGCTGGTTGCGCTGGGAATTCTCATGTCGATTCCCGGTGTGCCGGGCCAGGGCATCCTGACGATCCTGCTGGGAATAATGCTGCTTGATTTTCCTGGCAAACGAAATCTGGAATATAAGTTGGTAAGCCGGCCGCACGTCCGTAACGCGATAAACAAACTGCGGCACCGGTTTGGCAGGCCCAGCCTGGTGCTTGATTAGGTCCGATGGCGAACTCTATTTGGAGTGCGGTGACCTGTCACCGCTTTTGCCCGCGGCGCCCTAATGCCGCTGCCC
>DASYMB010000112.1:0-3876 GCA_036009285.1 Pyrinomonadaceae bacterium
GACGTTAACAGTTCCAGCGTATCACCTGCTGCGGCAGGGTTTCCTGCGGAAATCACGATGGTGCGCGTTGCTTCACCATCGCCTGCGATCGTAACACGCCAAACAGTCGCGTTTAGCGGATAATTGCCAAGGCGCTCGGCCCATTCGATCACGACCACCGCGTGTTCATCAGTGAGCAGCTCCTCGAGATCGACTGCGTGCGCAGCAGCCGCTCCTTCATCCAAGCGATAAAGGTCGAGGTGAAAGAGAGGAAGCCGGGCGACGTAGGGATTTACGAGGGTGAACGATGGACTGGTTACATCGTCCGGGTCGATGCCCAAAGCCGCGGCTAGTCCTTTAACAAAAACCGTCTTGCCGGCGCCGAGTGGGCCATCGAGTAACAGCACCTCGCCACCGCTGAGTTGCGCGCCAACCTGCCGGCCGAGAGCGAAAGTTTCAACCGCAGCGCGAGCTTGCCACTCGCCGGTTGGGATGTGTGATGAAGTTGAAGTAGTCATCTTTTCCTGACAATGTTCTTAGTGCGTAAGGCACGCAATGTTTATGGATCGGAATCCTATTAATTCTTTTTCGAGCCCAGTGATGGGCAAGAAAATATTCCGCTATTACGGAGCTCAGATCCTTTCATTGCATTGCGAGCCATAAACATTCCGCCGCTCTGCGGCTAATGCAGGCAAGATGCCACTCACAGCGATGCCCTTGGGTCAAGGCTGTTCACCTTTTGGATCCAGAAAACGTATCGCTTCGCTCAGGTGTTCGCGAATATCCGAAGCCACCATGGCCCGCATTCCAAGCTCCCGCGCAGCGAAATCACCAGCCAGGCCGCCTACATAAAGCGCGGCAATTGTAGCGGTGAGCGCGTCGGCTTGTGCTTTCAACGTTGCGTCCGCCTGGGCCATGAACCCCGCGATGATGCCGGTCAACGTGTCGCCGGCTCCCGCCGTACCCAATCCGGCATTCCCCGTAGGGTTGATAAACACGCGTCCATCCGGCGCCGCAACCAGCGACCGGGCGCCTTTGAGAACGAGTATCAGTTTATGTTTACTCGCAAAATCTCGCGCGACCGCCACGCGATCGTCGAGCGCTGCTTTGTCAGTCGTCTCGAGCAAGCGCCGCATCTCCCCCGCATGAGGCGTCAGTACTATCGGGGCGTGATCTGATCCTTCGAGATCCGTGGGCCAGGGCGCCAGACAATTCAAACCGTCCGCGTCGATGACAACCGACGTCTGTCGTTGCTTCACTATGGCGTAAACAAAGCGACGCGTGCGCTCATCTTCGGCCGACAGGCCCGGCCCAATTGCTATGACGTTTGCTTTGGAAGCTAATTGCATCGCGTGATCGATAGCTTCATCACTAACCGCGCCGCGATCAGTTTCGGCAAGCGCAGTCGTCATTACTTCGGGCATCACACTGGCTGCGATTGAAGCTTGCGCCGAAGCCGGCGTAGCGATCGTGACCAACCCCGCTCCCGATCGCATGGCCGCGTTGCCACATAGCACTGCCGCGCCCGTAAACCCGCGCGAGCCAGCGATCACGAGCGCATGGCCGTGCGTATTCTTGAACGAGCCGGGCGTATAACGCGTGGCGATGAGCCACTGGCGCACATCATTCTCTTCAGTGACAAAGAGGTTTGGCTTCGCCGCCTCGATGAGTGATGTCGGAGAGCCGATGTTGGCAACAACCAGTCTGCCGTTCAGGCGTGCAGCCGGGGGCAGAACGTTCGCGATTTTGGGGGCAGTGAAAGTGATCGTTAAGTCAGCTTGCACCGCCTCTCCGATCGGTTTCGCCAAATCAGCGTTGAGTCCTGAGGGAAGATCAATGGAAACAATCAATGGCCCACATCTGGACAAGCTTTCACGCGCGCGCCTGATCCACGCCAGGTCTTGCACGACGTGAACAAAAATTCCCTCGAGCGGCCGGCTGAGACCGGTTCCAAAAAGCGCATCGACGATAACGTCGTAAGTCTGACGCGGTTGTGGCAAATTTTCCCACGCCGCTACCGTGTCGCACTCCACGAAACTCAATGTCGCGGCGGGACCGTCGACCGCGCTCGTTCCCGTTTGGTGACTTGCGAGGCGGCGAACGATCTCGAAATTAGTTTGCGCATCGCCTTTCGTATTCTCGACGCTTCCAAATAAGACCACGTCAACGCGAAGGCCGGCGTGAGAGAGTTCCGCAGCGAGCGCTGCTCCATCGCCGCCGTTGTTTCCCGGCCCGCAGAGTACCTGTACTTTTTTGCCTGCGAGATTGCCGGAGAAATGTGCCGCGATTTCGCGGAAACAAGCTTCCGCGGCGGCCTGCATCAATGAAAGGGAAGGGACGTGATACTCGCGCGTGGTGAGAAGATCGATCTCGCGCATCTGCTCGGCTGATATGACGGGCTGCACGTTTGGATGATAAGGAGGAGAAAGTGCGGGGTCAATGAAAACCACCAGGGCGCAGGCCTGTTTCTGGAACTCGCGAAGGTGTGTTCCAAAATAAAAAAGGCGGCCTCGGGGCCGCCTTGTCCCGCCTTGCCGCTGCGCTAACCATTCCGTTTTTCCAGGATAACTTACTAAAGAATCAATACCCGCGGTTCTCCAGAAAAATCCTAAAAAGAGGAAGGAGCCTAAAAAATCGCTTTTAAGATCGCGACTACCCAAGGCAGTATGGCAGCAATGGCCGCAGAGACTGAAAGTAGACCAATGCTTGAAACCCACTTAGGCACAATGCCGGAGCCTGCCGTGAGTTCCCACATCTGATCATTAGCGAACTCGGGTGCCCTCTTTTTGATGAAGTACTGAACGAGGATGGTACTTAAAAGGTAGAGGCCAATAGCAAGTACGAGCAAGCATCCACTCACTAGCCATTTCTGAATTTCAAACGCCCGCATCAAATTCATCGCAATGGCTGCGAACACTATGGTTCCAACAAGTATTCTAAACATGGTTCCGCTCCGAAGAGGGAAGGGTCTAAAGAAGACTACATCCAATTCGCTATCCAAACGATATTGGGAAACGATGAACCAATCGCATTGACGAATTTTTCATCGGCGGTCACGAATTGACAGCCTTCGCGCAAACTCAGAGCAAGATAAAGTGAATCGTAAACTGTGCGATGGTTCTTCACGGCGAATTTATAAGCATCATCAAGGAGCCTTGCCGTCGGGACAAAGGTAAAGGGCAGCGCACGAAAATCATCCACAATACTCTGCGCGTCTGACGCGGCCAGACCTTGGAAGACGTGCTTCTTCCAAATGATGTTACCAAACTCGGCGTTGATTAGGTCAGGCGCGAGAAAAGAGATTGAGCCATTTTGGTATTGGTCAAGAATTGTCCGCGCCTCGGTTGAGTAAGGCTCGACGATGAACCATTTCACCGCCACGCTGCTATCTACGACGAGTTGAGGCATTAGCGGTTTCGGTCTGCGCGTAACAATTCAACACTGTCGGGCATTTCGCCGTACTTAATGAAAAGACGCTCGCGCAAGTCATCAATTCTCTTGACCAGCTTCTGACGCTCGTTAAGATCGGATTCGCTCTGTTCTCGCTCTTCAAGCAGATGTTCGATGTCGTTCAATCCGCGCGCCCGTGCCTCCGATTCCAAGCGAGCATAGAGTTCATCGGAAATCGTTATTGTTCGGCTCATAAAATCACCCCGAAGTATTTCCGGAGATTATAGTCAATTGATCTTGAAACACGGAATCTCAAACTTCGAAGTAGACAACGGAGCATCTTATTTCGTGAATTTCAGGAGTCGCCCGATTCTTCGCATCACGGTCTGAGCTTCGGTTAGTCCCAGCACGAACGCGACACCGAAATAGGCGATCCCGTAAGCGCCAAGCACCACAGCGGCTAAAGGAATCGGATGCAAATCCCCGAGCAACAACTTGAACGTCCAA
>DASYMB010000113.1:0-2072 GCA_036009285.1 Pyrinomonadaceae bacterium
GTCGCAGCCTGGGTGGGGTGAAATCGCTACCTAAGCGGCGCCAAACCGCCGCGGGCAATAGCGGTGACAGGTCACCGCACTCCAAAAAGATGCTTTCACATTTTCTGTTGCACGAGCACTTGAAAATGCGCTGCCATTCCATCCGGCAAAATCATTTCGCGAGCCGCGGTAGTGATCCGCAATCGTTCAGCTTCCGCTTCACACCGCTCAGACTCAATCGCCAACTGCTCCATGAAACCAGCCGCCAAAAGGAATTTGTCCTGCCGCTCAAATTCTACCATTCGCAACCCGAGTCGCTCTCCAGCGGATTTCACGAAGCTCCAATTCACGGTTGTGGTGAGATCAGTTTCCCCCGGCTGCGCCAGCAAATCGTCAACGAATTGGTGCCGTTGAAATCCGCGCAGCGTTCCGCGCTTGTCTGCCACAGGCGAATAGAGATCCTCCGCCCCAGCGCCATAGTCGACTGTAACAACATAGCCTTTACGCAACTTCGCTGCGACTTTCCCCAACCATTCCTCGATCTCAAAATTCACTTCAGCAACCTGACCTTCGCCAAGTTGAATACCGAACTCCTGGAAGTATTGGTTGAGACGCAGCGACAAGCCTGGACCAGGGGCGTCGACAATCCAGGTGAAGTTCCCGTTCTCGTCGACGCTTACGTAGAACTCGCGAAGGCGGTCCGCGTGACTGATAATCCTGTGAACGGGAAAAGCGTCGAGTAGCTCATTTGAAAATACCACGCCGCAATTAATCTCCACATCATCAAGCTTCTTCAATTGCACTCGATCTGCAAATGCGCGCAAACGTTCTCCGGCCAATGTTCGCGAATGGAAACTGACTTCCTCGACGACGTAGCAGGTTGCCGAAAACACGCGCGGAAAAGATTTCTCAAGCGCTTGCAGCAGACGTTCGGCGAAGTGTCCATCGCCACCTCCCGCTTCAAGAATTGTCCATTCATCAGGGCTGCCCAGTTGCGCGTAGAGCCTGGCAAAGTAATGAGCAAAGCTTGCGGCAAACAATCCGCTACGCTCCGGGCTGGTGCGGTAGTCTCCCTCCCGGCCCCATCTGGTGCGACCCGCTTTGCAGTAGTAACCGTCAATCGGATCATAAAGCGCCGCCTTCATCCAAGCATAAAACGTAATCGGTCCCTCGCGCGCAATGCGTTCACGAAGTCGGGCGGCGAGTGCGGAGCTGTTTGAAATAGTTTCGATCATCTCGGCGCAACGACGCTGAAGATCGCGAATCGTAAGTTGGTTCTAACGTTGGAGCACTCCGGCGTATGGCTAACGGGATGAGCTAGCGGTTCTTCGCGTCGTCCTTGTCCAGTAGACGCGTCGTATTTTCAGTGATGCTCGGAGGCTGATAGATCTCGGCGGTGTTCGGGCGCGGCCTCCAATTCGCCGGCGGATTCGCTGACTGCGGTGACAAGGCCGCGGGTCGCTCCGGCGGGCTGAACTGAGGCGCGGCAGGCGGCGCATATCCCGGAGTCTGCTCGAAAGTCATCTGTGGATTCGCGTCTTCCATTATCAGCGCGTAAAGAATTCGTACCAGTCCCCCAACGAAAAGAGATATGGCGGCGAGAGGCACGATTATTTCCGGATTTCCCACAATCATAACGCTGATGATTGTCACCAGGGGGACGACGAGAAGCGTGCTGAGCATCAACATCGCGCCCTGTCGAACTCCCTTGCTGCGGGGCGAGAGTTGTTTGAAACCAGGTTGCAGGTAGCGCGTCGGCACCGCTCCTCCCGATGCCAAAACTGCAGTAACACCATCCAGCAGAAAACCACACTTCGAGCAGAACCTCGTCACATCCGAAACCTGCTGCTGACCGCATTGAGGACAGTACATTAAGAGAAACCTCGCCGTGGATTTCTGCCTGTTAACTTCCGGCGCGATAATCGCGAAACTAAAACCACGTGAACTAGATAATAAACCGAGGTGCACTGATACCGGAAAGGATCTTGAGCACGACCAGCGCCTGGGCCTGGTAATCGACCGCGCGGACCAGCGTATTCAAAAGCAAAGCGATAAGCGGCTCGGTAGCGCCTGAAGGCACAGCTATGTGTTTC
>DASYMB010000114.1:0-5242 GCA_036009285.1 Pyrinomonadaceae bacterium
CGACCCGCCCCGGCTCACACAAAACTCGGTGCCAAATGGGTCGAAGTGAGAAAACGGCGGGACCAAACGGAGAGTAACTCGAAGATGAAAAGCGAATTTGAAACGTGGCCAGCAACACCCGTTGAGGCGTCGCTCGAAATCAACGAAATTACTTGCCGCCTGGCACCAGCCGGATTTGCTTCTTTTTAACAAACGGAGCAGCCGGGGTCGGCCGGCCATTCAGCAACATTGCCAATTGGCGATTGCCGATTGCCGATTTGAAGCGGACTAACCATTTCAATCGGCAATTGGAAATTGAAAATCGGAAATGAGTACTATGACTTGCGAAGAAACGATACAACTGCTTTCACAGTTTATCGATGACGTTTTGACGCTGCCGGTGCGCGCCACCGTTGACGAACATCTCGATCGTTGTCCCGTTTGCCGCGCCGAGGCGGCCGAGTTGCGCTCCGTTAGCCGTAGCCTGCGGCAGCTTTCTCGTCCGGTTGCGCCTGCAGAATTAGCCAACTCAATTAACGACGCTTTGATGATTGAGGCTGCTGCCTGTCGGCAGTCGCCCGATCGCTCGTGGCGAGAGCGCCTGGCGTTGTGGCTGGAACCTCGCCTGATGCCCTACAGCGTCGGCTCTTTTGCTTCAATCGTTCTTTTTGCCTCGATGTTCGTCGCGCTTTTTCCACACTTCATCGCGCTGCAACAAGCATCTCGACAGCTCAGCACGGTCATGGTATTTCGCTCGAGTCCCGGCTTCGACTTGAATCAGCCGGTAAGTTCGGAAGATTTTTCCAACTTGCGCGCGCCTTTTGCGGAACAGTCGCCCAGCCTGAATCCGGGCGGCGCCCTCGCCGCACTTACCAGCTCGTATGCGAATCCACGCACTGTGAACCAGGAAGCGGACGACATGATGGTAGTTGCGGACGTGTTCAGTAATGGGTCCGCGTCGCTCGCTGATGTGGTGCATGCCCCGCGCGATCGTCGGATGCTTGCCGACTTTGAAGTTGCTTTGCGACAGAGCGCAGCTTTCGTTCCGGCATCCCTCGATCGTCGACCCGACACGATGCGCGTCGTCTTCACGGTGCAGAAGGTTGACGTGCGCGATAGAAGTTTCTGACGTGTTACTGATGCAGGCCCTTCCAACGCTTTTCAAAACCTTAACGATAGCGATCGGCTGCTCTTTGGAGTGCGGTGACCTGTCACCGCTTTTGTCAGTGGCGGTTTGACGCCACTTCAGGCGACAAATTCAGCCTACCAGGCTGCGACAAGTCGCAGCCGACCAAAGCGGTCACAGGTCACCGCACTCCAAAGCGATCCCCTTTTCAGATGCACCGGTACTCATCGATAGACTCGCTTGACGCACCGCACCGCGCGTGTTAGTTTGCGGCTTCACCCAGTTTACTTAACTTTGATCGGTATTGGGCTATCGAATTAGTCTGAAAAGACACGCGTGACTGCCGTCGCTCCAGAACTCAAACGAACGCCGCTTAATTCCGTCCATCGCAGCATGGGCGGACGCATGGTTGATTTCGGCGGCTGGGACATGCCGGTGCAGTATCCGGCAGGCACAATCGAAGAGCACCTGCGCACTCGTAATCATGCGGGCTTGTTTGACGTTTCGCATATGGGCGAAATTGAGGTGCGCGGCACGGATGCGATTGCTCTGGTCAACTATCTCACTTCCAACGACGCTTCGAAACTAAGCAACGGTCAGGCCCAATACTCAGCGCTCACAACTTCCGAAGGCACAGTGGTTGACGATCTGCTGGTCTATCGCTTCGCCTCCGATCATCTGCTGCTCGTCGTAAACGCCGGGACTACTGAGAAGGATTGGGATTGGATCACATCGCATCAACGCGGAGAGGTAGCGCAACTCACGAACGTCAGCTCGGATTATTGTCAACTGGCACTCCAGGGTCCGGACGCGCTTGGGATTCTTGGGCGACTCACCGATCTTCCGCTCGCGGACATTAAGTATTACCACTTCACCGAAGGTCGGGTTGATGGCGTTCCCGCGATTGTGTCGCGCACGGGTTATACCGGCGAGGATGGGTTTGAAGTTTACGCCGCCGCTGACAAGGCTACGCAGATTTGGAACAAGATTCTCGATGCCGGAAATTTTGGGACTGACACCGGTGTGCTTTCCTGCGGCCTGGCAGCTCGCAACACGCTTCGGCTCGAAGCGGGCATGGCGCTTTATGGCCACGAGATCGATGAGACCACAACGCTGCTCGAAGCAAACCTTGGGTGGATAACCAAACTCAACAAGGGCGATTTCATCGGCCGCGATGCATTGGCAACGCAGAAAGAAGCTGGAGTGCGCCGGCGACTCGTCGGGTTTGAAGTAACCGAGCGAGGCATTGCGCGCGACGGACAAGACGTTGTGATCGAGGGCACGCGGCTGGGCCAGGTCACCTCGGGCAGTCCGGCTCCCTATCTCAAAAAGAATATCGGCATGGCCTACGTTCCAACGGAGTCGGCAAGTGAGGGCCAACAAATTCAAATCGACGTTCGTGGAAAACTCGTAGGCGCGCAGATAGTGAAGACACCTTTTTACAAACGCGGGCGATAACATCGACTGCGATACTTGACGCGCCGCTTGCAAATCGGCAATCGGCAATCGGCACTTGGCAATATCCTGGAGGCATGATGGCAAATATCCCTGACGATTTACATTACAGCAAAGACCACGAATGGGTTCGAGTGGAAGGCAACGTGGCCACCGTCGGTATTACCGACTACGCCCAGGATTCGCTCGGTGACGTTGTCTACGTGGAGCTGCCGAAGGTTGGCGACGAATTTGCTGCCAACGAGCCCTTTGGATCGGTTGAATCGGTGAAGGCAGTTTCGGAAGTATTCTCTCCTGTGTCCGGAGAGATAGTTGGAACCAATGACGAGCTCGCAGATGCGCCGGAGAAAGTTAATACAGACCCTTATGGCGACGGCTGGATGATTCGTGTTCAGATGTCGAATCCCGGTGAAGTGGATAGTCTTCTGACAGCCGCGGAATATGAAGATTTCACGAAAGCTGAGACAGAGTAAAATTGCGTTACATTCCCAACTCGCCTGAAGAGCGGACCGAGATGCTTCACCAGGTCGGCCTGAACTCTGCGGCCGAGCTGTTCGATTCCATTCCGGAAGCTCTACGGCTCTCGCGTAACCTGAACACTACCGCCGCTCTCTCAGAGATCGAACTGCTTGTCGGCTTTGATCAACTCGCCGCCCGAAATCCAGGATCGCAGCGTATCAGTTTTCTCGGCGCCGGAGCCTACCAACATTACATCCCGACCGTAGTCGATCACATTATTTCGCGTTCCGAGTTTTTTACGGCTTACACGCCTTACCAGCCCGAGATATCTCAGGGTACCCTGCAAGCTATCTTCGAATTCCAAACGCTCGTCTGCCAGATGACCGGAATGGAAGTGGCCAACGCTTCGATGTACGACGGATCGACCGCGCTCGCGGAAGCTGTGCTGATGGCGGAGCGTGTTACCAAGCGCTCGAAAGTTGTCGCTTGCGGCGCAATACATCCCGAGTATCTCGACGTCATAACTACTTACGTCCAACACGCCCGCATCGAACTGTTACAAGCCGAGCCTAATTCCGAAACGGGCCAAACATCCGGGCCGATAGAATTGCTCGACGACAAGACCGCCGCGCTCGTGGTCCAGTCGCCTAACTTCTTCGGGTGCATTGAGGACGTTGCCGCACTGGCCGAAAAAGCGCATAAGGTCGGCGCGCTGCTGATCGTAGCGGTCACCGAAGCTATCTCGCTTGGGCTGCTCAAGTCGCCCGGAGCCTGCGGCGCGGACATCGTTGTAGCTGAGGGCCAATCGTTCGGCGTGCCGCTCTCGTTTGGTGGGCCTTATGTCGGCCTCTTTGCCACGCGTGAAAAGTATGCGCGACAAATTCCGGGACGGCTGGTCGGCAAGGCTTACGACAAGCAAGGCCGGCGCGGGTTTGTCCTGACTCTCGCCACGCGCGAGCAACACATCCGGCGTGAGAAGGCGACGTCGAACATCTGCACGAATGAAGGACTGATCGCGCTGGCGAGTACAGTCTATTTGGAAACGATGGGACGACGCGGGCTTCAGGAGGTCGCGCAGCAGTGTGCACAGAAAACTGCGTACGCCGCGAAACGAATCGAGGAGCTTGACGAGTTTTCAATTTCCTTCACCGGCCCACGCTTTAACGAGTTTGTGGTGCGGGCGCCGACGGAAGCCAAGCAGTTGCTCTCCCGTCTGGCTGCGGAGAGAAATATCACCGGAGGACTGGCGTTGTCTCGCTACTATCCGGACCGGCCGAATGAATTTCTCGTCTGCGTAACAGAAATGAATTCGCGCGCCCAGATCGATGCGTTGGTTGAAGGATTACGCACGCAATTGAACTAGTTATATTGTGACGGCGGCGGCTTCAATATGATCGAGTGGTGCACGAGGTGAATCGATCTCTGTCCGTCCTCTGTGTTCTCTGTGCGTCTATGGTGAGTCGGCCGGTAACCAAGATTCACCACAGAGACACAGAGCACCCGGAGCTTCACAGAGAAAAATCAAGAATCCATGAAGTCTAACGTCACCAAGGTTAGTACCCACATCAACCCGAATGAGGCGTTGATCTTTGAACGTTCGCAGGCCGGCCGCGTCGGCTATCGTTTGCCGCCACTGGATGTCGACGAACAGCCGATTGGCGAAATTGTGCCGCAGCAGTTTCTGAGAGACGACGGTCTCGAAGGTGTGCCCGAAGTCAGCGAAGTTGATGTGATCCGACACTTCGTGCGTATGTCTACCTGGAACTATTCCATCGATCAGGGGATGTACCCGCTCGGCTCGTGCACCATGAAATACAATTCGCGGTTGAATGAAAAAGTTGCGCGAATTCCGGGCTTCGCAGCGCTTCACCCATTAACTGAAGCCGAAGATGCGCAGGGTGCGCTCGAGGTTATTTACAGGTTGCAGGAGGATCTCGCGGAGATAACCGGACTGCCCGGCATTTCACTCCAACCCGCCGCCGGCGCCCACGGTGAGATGACGGGCGTGATGATTATTCGCGCGTTCATCGATGCGCGCGATGGCGAAGGTGGGTCTGCCAACCGCCGAACGATGTTGATTCCCGATTCGGCGCACGGCACTAATCCGGCTTCCGCGCACCTCTCCGGCTTTTCAGTTAAGACGATTCGCTCCACGGCAGAAGGTTTGACTGACCTCGAGCATTTGCGCGAACTCTGCGCGGTAGGTGACGTCGCCGGATTGAT
>DASYMB010000115.1:0-5275 GCA_036009285.1 Pyrinomonadaceae bacterium
GTTGAATCTCGGAAGTTCCTTCCCCGATCGTGCACAGCTTTGAGTCGCGCCAATATTTCTCCGCGGGATAATCCTTGGTGTAGCCGTAGCCGCCGTGGACCTGAATTGCTTCCTCGCAAACAGTTACGCGTATTTCAGAAGCAAACAGCTTGGCCATCGACGATTCTTTCGTCACCTTCCTGCCCTTATCCTTCAGCCACGCCGCTCGATACATCAGCAGTCGCGCCGCATCGATCTGCGTGGCCATATTCGCGAGCTTAAACTGAATTGCCTGGAACTCGGAAATAGGTTGGCCAAACTGCTGTCGTTCTTTCGAGTAGCGCACCGCAGATTCATATGCGCCCTGGGCTATGCCGACTGCAAGCGCAGCGATCGAGATCCGTCCACCATCGAGAATCTCCATGGCGTTCACGAAACCCTTGCCCTCGTCACCCAGACGATTCTCGTCGGGCACATAACAATCTTCAAATATCACACTCGCTGTTTCTGAGGCACGCAAACCGAGCTTGTTTTCTTTCTTCGAGGGAAAAAACCCCGGCATGCCCTTTTCAAAAATGAACGCCGAAATTCCCTTGCTCTTCCTGGTGCGGTCAGTCACCGCAACTGCGACGCAAGTGTCCGCATGAATCGCATGAGTGATAAAGTTTTTCGAACCATTCACTACCCAGCCGCCATTTTTCCGGACTGCGGTCGAGCGTGTTCCCGAGGCGTCGGAGCCGGCGCTTGGTTCGGTCAAGCCCCAGGCCCCCAGATGTCTTCCACTCGCCAGCGGCACCAGAAATTTTTGTTTCTGCGCTTCCGTTCCGAATTGATAGATGTGATTTGAGCAAAGCGAATTGTGTGCGGCAACCGAAATCCCTACCGAGCCGTCAACGCGCGAAAGCTCTTCGATGATCGTGGCATACTCAATATACCCCAGGCCCGCGCCGCCATACTCCTCAGGAAACAAAACTCCGGTCAGTCCCAGCGCGGCAAGTTTTGGCTGTAGTTCGATTGGGAAATGTTGCGCTTCATCCCACTCCATCACATGCGGTGCGATCTCGGCCTCCGCAAACTCGCGCACGCTCGCCTTCACCTGTTGCTGCTCTTCAGTTAGTTCGAATTCCATTCTCGTTTTCGTTTACCCGCACTATCTTTGGTTTGAACTCAATCTCTGTGCATTCTCCGTGTTCTCTGTGCCTCTGTGGTTAATCTACGGCAACGATTGCCTGCCACAGAGATACAGAAAACACCGAGACCGCAGAGAGAAAAATCGAAATCAGCGACCCTTTCAAGCTGCACACGACAAAGGCACACCCGCCTGTCAGATAACAGGCCGGAATGCCTGTCCACACAACAAATCGCCAAAATGCGGTACGGTTATTCTACCTCATCGGCGCGATGAACTGTGACTGCCGGCGTGAGACTTGTGCGCCGGTTTTGTTTTAGTTAGCGGCCGCTTCTGCATTAACAGCTTTACTTCGTCCGCGGTGAGCTTGCGCCACCTCTTTGGCTTCAAGGCATCGTCGCGCAACGGCCCGATTCGCGAACGCCGCAACTTGATTACGGAGTGGCCGATTAGATCGAACATGCGCCGGATCTGTTGGTTCTTTCCTTCATGAAGCAGAATCTCAAACCAGGCGTTGGTCTCAGTCTCTCCGAGTCTTCTGATCTTTGCCGGCGCTGTGCGCGTGCCGTCTTCTAACGTCACCCCGCGACGCAAGCGTTCAATCGCCTGCTCCTCTGGTAAACCCTTCACTTTTCCTTCGTAAACTTTCTCGACCTTGTTGCGCGCCGCGGTTATGAAATTTGTGAACTCGCCGTCATTCGTCAACAACAACAGCCCTTCGGTGTTGAAGTCGAGCCGGCCGACTGGATAGATCCGACCTAAAGAAGCGGGCAAGAGTTCCATGACCGTGGGACGTCCTTCGGGATCACTAACACTCGATAAATAACCTTTGGGTTTATTGAGCAGCACATAAACTTTTTCACGCCGCTCCAGCGAAATGTTAATGAGCTTGCCACGAACTTTAATGTGATCTGTTTCGGGATCGGCTTTGGTTCCGAGCTCCGTGATCACCTTGCCGTTGACTGTAACTTCACCAGCGGTGATTAACTGCTCGGCATGACGACGCGACGAAATGCCCGCAGCGGCGATTAGTTTTTGTAAACGTTCTTGCATAAGCGGAAGACTAGAGCTATGAACCTAACCCAAGCGATTTTCTCACAACGTCACGAATGCGTTTGCATCTCTCCAGAGCATCTCGCGCAGTCTGCATATCGGTTGACTCGCCGGGATATCGATAAGCCTACCGCAAATTTGTTTAGTATTTGAAGATCTGAGCCGAGAACACTCCAGGTCTGATACGAGGGCATCAACAAATCGAGAAGAAACATCAAGTTATGCGTCTTAGAGAATACTATCCTGTGTTCTTGCAAGCGAGCCTTCAGATATTTTTCTGCGCACTGCTGGCAGTGAAAGCAAACAGCGTCATGATTCGGGTGCTTTCGCACGCGAAATTCTCGCCGTGCGGTTGCAAAATCTGCTTCGGCTTTCTCGATCCATTCACGAGTGAGTGGCTTCATAGAGGACTCGACCCTGCGCTACGATTTCCTGCATGAACCAGTCATCCATGGCGACTCGCTTGCGGATTTGAGACTGGGTGCGCACCAGAATATCCACCGGGAATTTCGGCTGGATGCGGGTCAGAATCTCAATCGCTTTATAAACAGGCTTTCCCCGAAAGGGCATGATTACCAGTAGATCCACGTCCGAATCTTCGGTCGGATCCCCGTACGCGTACGAGCCGAACAAGATAATTCGGTCGGGCCGAAACTCTTCCGCTATCCGCTTGCTTAGCGATTCGATTCGATCCATTTCGATCATAAAGTGAATATCACTCCGCTCCGCTTCCGAGATCCTGAAAGTCTTCCATGCTCGGCAACTCGCCCAGGTCCTTTAATCCAAACTGGATCAGGAAGTCTTTCGAGGTTCCGTACATCATCGGCCGACCGACTGTCTCCTTGCGGCCCTTCGCGACAATCAATTTTTTGTCCAGCAGTGTCTTGATCGACGAGGGCGACTGCACGCCGCGTATCTCGAGAATCTCCGGCACCGTGACCGGTTGCTTGTAGGCAATCACGGCGAGGGTTTCAAGCGATGCGATCGAGAGCTTGGCGCTGGGCCGCGACTTCAAATACGCGCGCACGTGTTCGTGGTACTCCGGCCGAGTAGCAAACTGCCAGCCGCCGGCCACCTCCCGTAACTGCAAACCTCCGTTGCGTCCATTGAATTCTTTCGCAAGTTCTCCCAGCGCGGCTTCGACTACTTCACGATCCTCGCGCAGCACGTCGGCTATTGTTTTCCCGCTGAGCGGTTCCTCCGAAACGAAGACCAGAGCCTCAATGATCGCCATCCGCTCCGCGGCGTTTTGAACCACATACGTAAGCGAGTCTTCGATCGCGTCGGTTTCGGTAGCCGGCGCTTCACTCAGAACCATTTCCTCGAGCTCGCGGCTGGCCTCGGCATTTAGCGCTGCCTCATCCGGAACGTCTTCTTTATTGCTTACACTCTCTTCACTCATATCGTTCCTGTTTGTAGGGGCACGGGCTTGTCCCTGCCCACATTTTCCTACATGCCCGCATTTTCCGGTACGGACGGGCAGGGACAAGCCCGTGCCCCTACAGCTGCTAGCTTGCGATTCTCGCGACGATGTCGCCGAACGTTTGTTTCTGAATCAACATAACCTCGCTGGTGCGCACCAGTTCCAGCACTGACAGAAACGCCACTACCAACTCGCGGCGCGAGCGGGCGCGTTCAAAGAAAATGCGAAGGTTGAGTTCGCCGGTGGACATCACCATATTTCTCAGGCGCTCCAGCATCTCCGCCATCGAGACCTCCTCGCGCTCGATCTCCATCATCACTTCTTCTTTGTGGCGCGCGAGTATCTCCTGAAAGACTTTCAACAGATCAAACAATCCGACCGCAACCTCGGGGTTGTTTTTGTCAGTTTCTATTTCAGCCCGTTTGAAAACAGCGCGCTCCACCGTGGCTCGCGACCAGAGCATCTGGGCCGCGGCCTTATACTTCTGATACTCCAGCAACTGATCGACGAGGTCCTTACGCGGATCTTCTTCCTCCTCGGCCGGCGCGAAGGGATCGCGCGGCAGGAGCATCCTGGTTTTGAGTTCGATCAGCGTGGCCGCCATTACCAGGAAATCACCGGCGACGGCAATATCGAGCTCCTGCATTAACTGAAGGTAGCGCAGATATTCATCGGCGATGCGCGCGACCGGAATGTCGTAGATGTTTACCTGTTCCTGACGAATCAAGTGGAGTAACAGATCAAGTGGGCCGTCGAACTCACCCATCACGATCTTGAGATCGTCAGTTAGGTGATCGGAGACGATCTCCGGCGACGAGCCGGTGACGTTTATGGAACCCGTCACTTGCTCCGGCTGCTTTGGTTGCTCAGTCGCAGTTGCCGAGTCATCCGTGGCGGCCTGGGTCGCAGTTCCTTCTCTCGTTTCGTCCATTTAGTTCCTCGCCCCGCCGTCTGAAACTCCCGTCACGCCGACACTGCTTTCGGACGATACCCTGGCGCCGGCAATACCCATTTTTTTCTTGACTGCTGCCAGTGTTGTTGCCGCAATCTCCCGGGCTTTGTCAGCTCCCTGCTCCAGTATGGCGCTCAACTCGTCATCCTTGATGGCGCGCACGCGCTCCTGGAGCGGACTGAGAAACTCGGTCGTGGCATCTGCCAGCTCCTGCTTCAACTGAGCGTAGCCTTTATCTGCAAAGTGGGCCTCAATCTGTTCCGGGGACTGATTAGTCAATAGTTGAAAGATCGTCAGGAGATTTGTAATTGCCGGCCGGGAAGGATCGAATCTTATCTCGGTCCCTGAATCAGTAACCGCGCGCTTGAATTTGCGCTGGATGCTTTCAGCATCATCGAGCAGGCGCACGCAGCCGTTTGCATCGTCATCCGATTTGGACATCTTGTTTCCGGGATCCGCCAACGACATGATGCGCGCGCCTACTTTCGGAATATAGGCATCGGGAACGCGAAACGTTTCACCATAGTCGCGATTAAACCGTATCGCCAAATCGCGTGTCAGTTCAAGGTGTTGCTTCTGATCTTCGCCCACCGGCACCAGCTCGGTCTGATATAGCAGGATGTCCGCAGCCATGAGCACCGGATAGTCAAACACTCCCACCACCACATTCTCGCGTTGCTTTCGCGCCTTCTCTTTAAACTGCGTCATCCGCTCCAACTCAGACATGCGCGCGATGCAA
>DASYMB010000116.1:0-13460 GCA_036009285.1 Pyrinomonadaceae bacterium
GCCGGGTGGCGGTGTCTCAACCAGGTAAGTCACATCCACGACGCCGGTCAAGGCTTGATCACTTATCTCGAGGATCGTTTCGAGGTTGACCAACTTACCTTTTTCGACAATTACGTTTGTGATCTGATGAGTTTTGAAGGCAGGGGCTTCAATCATGATCGAATAATCAGCCGGCGCTATTGACGCGAACTCAAATCTGCCTGCCTCGTTTGCCGTCGTCTTCTGTGTTTCTTTGGTTGCGTCGTTTGTTAAGGTGATTATCGCTCCGGCCACCGCAGCTCCGTTTGCGTCCAGCACATTTCCGGAAAGAGTTGTTACTGAATGTTCCCGAGTAGTGCTGGTGCGGGTGATCCTGGTTTGCGGAATGCACGCCGTTTTCCCATCCCTGGCTGAAGACTGCTGACCGAAAACTACTGACGAGATGCCGGCGATTGCAGCGAACACTGCTGTCGCGCGTTTCGAGATTCGCATTCTTAGCGCGCGCAATCCCACCGGGCAATCTTTCGTTAGAATCGTGCCGTCCTGGCGACGATACAGCCTCGCGCAGAGTCTGCCCTCGGTCGAGGCAATCAACGCTTCGGCTTCGCGCCGGCTTAGCTCGGAAATGTTATAGACGTTTAGCCGGCAGTGATCGCAGAATCTCACCTGACTGTTTCCAGTCATTTCTTCCCAGCTTATCGGACAAGGCGTGGCGATCCGGAGGCGGTCGACATTCGCTGCTATCTTTGCTGAATGAGCGCTCATCGAGAATTTCCTGCCCGGTCAATAGATGCTTGATAAAGCCTCCCGGGGATGTGACAGCTTTTCGATGTCCCCCGCGCGGGATAGTTGCCCGGGCCGGCAGCAGGGAAGAAACTTTAAAGGCAAAGGCATGCGATTGCTTGCCGCAGGACGTTCACGCAAGCTTCGAGTTCGGCAATCGGGACAAACTCGCCGGTGCGATGGGCGACGCGAATGTCGCCGGGACCGAACACGACTGCTTCCGCGCCGAGTTGAGCCAGTTGCGCCGCTTCGGTGCCGAAGGCTACCGTGCCGGATTCGTTCGCTGTTAATTCTTCGAGCAGCGTAACCAGCGTCGAGTCTCGGGAAGTTTCGAAGCCCTCATCGGCGCGCGCCGCATCCACTTCGCAGCCAAAATTCGGATCGCGCTTTTTCTCCGCTTCGATAGCGGTGAAGAGCAAATCAAGCAATCGCTTTGGATCCTCGCCGGGGATGGGCCGCCATTCAAGCGTGAAGCGACACTCGCCGGGAATGACGTTCTTCGCTGTGCCTCCATGAACAAGACCAACGTTGAGAGTAGTGAACGGCGGATCAAACGCGGCGTGTTGTTCGGTCTCGAGTCTTCCGGCAATCCCTTCGATGGCGGCGATGAGACGCGCGGCGCCAAACACTGCCGACGATCCGAGAGCGGGATACGCGCTGTGAGCTTCGCGCCCGCTGATCGTGACTTCGGCAACGCAGTAACCCTTGCCGGCGCGCATCGGTCGCAGCGACGTCGGTTCGCCGACGATCGCATACCGCAAGTGAAAAGGGCGCGACTCCGCTAAACGTTTTGCGCCTATCAGTCCAATTTCTTCGTCCGCGGTGAAAACCAGCGCCACTCCGCGACGCAGTTTTTTCAAGTCAATGGTTTCAACGGCAGCGAGCGTGGCGGCGATGAAAGCCTTTGTGTCGCAGGCACCACGCCCGAAAAGTTTTCCCTCGCGTTCGGTAAGCCGGAGAGCGTCGGTCCAGTTTGCATCGTAGGGAACGGTGTCCGTGTGGCCCACGAGTGCAAGCTCCACTGCTGCACCTGCAGAAAACTCTGCGCCGGCAAGAGCAATGAGATTTATCTTTTCAACTCCACTCGCATCCGTGTAGGGAAATCGTTTTACGAGCAGCCCGCGCGTTTCACAGCGGTGCGAGAGATAATCGATGATCTCGGCGTTTGGACGCGCTGAGACAGAATCGATGGCCACTAGTTCGGCAAGTGTTTTCTGGACAGTCATTGCGAGTTTTTCAAACTACAACAGCGCCGTTAGACGCGAGATGTTTATAGCACCAAAGCATCGATATAGGTTTTCGCCCCGTAGCAGCGTGACATGTTTTGCTCCTGTGGAGCCGGATCCAGTAAAGGCAGCAGTTGCTATAAACATTTGGCTCCTAACGGAGGCGCGGTAGATTCTAGTCCCACAGTTTCTTCTGCAATGCCTTGAATCTCTCAAGAATTTCTTCCTGTTGCGCGTGTCTGCCATCTTCCACGATCCGGTTGCCGCCAACCACCACATCTCTGATTGCGGTCTTTGATAAAGAGAAAACGATTGACGACAGAAGATCGTCCGGCGAGGCCCCGGCGATTGAAGGATCGTTTAGATCAATGGTGAAGAAGTCTGCGGCGCGCCCGGTTTCAAGAGCGCCGCCGGGCGCGTCAATACTTTGTGCGCCGTCGATTGTGGCACAGTTGAAGAGCCGCGCGGCCAGGGCAGAAGCCCGACCGTTAGGAAGGGCCCTTTCCTCCGGCAGGGAATCTGAAGAGTCCTTCCTAACAGTCGGGCTTCTGCTTGGATCCAGTACAACCCGCTCCATCTTTTGGAGTCGCAAATGATATTCAAGCTCGCGAGCGTCTTCGAGTAAATCGATTTCTACGTGGCTGTCTGTGCCAAGGCTAACGCGCACGCCGTGTTTGAAAAATTCATCAACCGGAACAATTCCATCGCCGAGGTTTCGCTCAGTTGTGGGACAGGCGCAAACCATCGCGCGCGCGTCTGCAAGCATGCGCACCGCTTTCGGCGTGACGTGAATTACATGAACTCCGGTGAAGCGCTCGCTGAGTAAACCCTCGGTTGCGAGCAAGGCAACCGGCGACCGCCCATACTCCTCAATGCAGGCTGAAACTTCCGCCGCTTGCTCAGCCACGTGCATGTGCACGGGCAGTTGCTGCGCATCGGCGACGCGAATAATTTCTTTTAGATAATCCAGCGGAACCGCGCGTACGCTGTGCGGCGCAATACCAACCCAAGCAGAAGCCCGACCGTTAGGAAGGCCTCCTTGTTCCGGCAGGGAATTTGAAGAGCCCTCCGTCACGGTCTGGCTTCTGTTATGTTTTAGATCGCTGCCGAGTTGTTCTACATTTCTTAGATACGTTTCCGGATCCTTTTCAATGAAGCGAAGCTGTTGGGGACTGGGTTCAATACCGTGACCCGAGCGCGCGTACGCAACTCGCAAGAGTGCGATACGCAGACCAACATCGTTCGCGGCGCGAACCACCTGTTTCGCCATGAGATTCGGATCGTCGTAAGGACGACCGTCGGGCGCATGATGAAGGTAGTGAAACTCCCCGACGGCAGTGATTCCACCCAGCGCCATTTCGAGAAATGCCATGCGTGATGCGTCGTAAACATCTTCCGGCGTGAGGCGTGCGGCAGCGCTGTACATCATTTCGCGCCAAGTCCAGAAACTGTCTTTGCTGTTGGCTGTGCGATATTCCGCGCGTCCGCGAATCACACGTTGGAACGCATGCGAGTGCGCGTTGACGAGACCTGGGAGCAAGGCACGATTGTTAAGGGCCTCAGCCTTTTCGATCTTACTGGCGGAACCGGTGCCCAAAATAGTTCCAGCCTCGCCGCAGACCAATGCGACTTGCCTTAGAAAGCTACCGCCGCCACTGTAAATCAACTCCGGCAGCCAGGTTGTTAGATTTGAATCGCTCAAGAGGTTATTTTGTATGGATCAAATCAGGCATTCAGATTGTTAGATTAGAACTGCACAAGTCCATGGCACTGAATAATTCGCCCGAAGCTTTTCCAGCTTGAGAGGCGTTCAATCAGGTCAATCCTTTCACTGCCAGGACCTCTCGAGCCGTCGAACGATCACCAGTGCAACTAATTCTCCTGGGTCCATCCAGGTAGCTTATTTCAAATCCGAGGCCCGTATACAACTTGACTATGCGCGTGGTTGCCTGATTCGAAAGCACTACCGGTCCGGGCTGGGCGGCCAACCACTCCGCAGTTCGCACCTGATCGTCCCAGCCAAAACCGCCGGCGCTGTAAGTGGTGAACTCGACGTCATAGGGTGGATCGGCGTAGATGAAATCCTCGGGCCCAAGCGGCAGCGTTTCAATATCGCCGCACGTAAACGTCCATTTCTTGAACAGCGGTTGAAACTCAGTAAAGCTACCCGCATAGGTGATCGACTTGTGCGTGCCAAACGGCACATTGAATTCACCGCTTTGATTGAAGCGGCAAAGTCCGTTGAAGCAAGTGCGATTCAGATAGTAAAAAAGCTGGGCCGCTTCCGCGCTTTGCCAGTTACCTTGATTGATTAGTTTATTGAAACGCTGACGGTGGCGGTAGAAAATCCTTTCCTCATTCTTCATTGCGATTGATATTCGAAGGCCCCGCTGCAAGTGCTTATAGAAGTTTATGAGATGCGGATTGATGTCATTCAAAATGGCGGTTGCCGGTCTCAAACCAAGCGGAGCTGCCAGGCCGCCGCAGAAGGGCTCAACGTAATGTCTTCGGGAATGCGGTTGCCAGAGCGCTGCGAGTTGGGGCACTAACCACCTTTTCCCTCCCGCCCACTTCAAGGGCGGTTTTACCTGGGGCTCCAAACTCGCGTCGAATTTCACTGCTGAAGATGACCGGTAAATATTGTCCTCGTGATTTCTCCTTAACGACGCAACTCCTGCTTTAGTCGTTGGCCCAGAGTGCTGGTCGCGTTCAGTTTCCAAGAGAGTTTTAGTTTTCACTTTGGTGGAAGCGAAAATAGCAGAGCGCTTCCCGCACTCAAAGGATTAGCACGCGATCACGAGTAAAGTTTTAGTCCGCCAGCAAAGATTTGAAGAGACTCGACTCTTTCAGGGATTCCTTAAGAGCGGGGATTCTGGTTATGAGTTCCATCGCATTGTCAGGCGGATACTGCGCGGCCACCCGCTGGTTAATTTGCTCGTCGCTAAGACCCTCGAGTAAACACTCGAGTACGAAAACATAGGAATCGTCAAACTCCGGCAACCCCAGAGCGTTCGTTTCTTTCGATCCTAACACTCTCGTCCGACCCAGTTCTTCCACCCAATCAAGAATAGTTTCCACCGGATCCTGTTCCGGATAACGCTGCTTCACTAGTTCGAGAACCTTGTCGCGGCTGGGCACGTTTAGCAGTAGCGCCAGAAAGAAGCGGTGTGCGTCCTTGGTGATCGTGCCGCGGCGCTTAGTGATGCTCCCTTGCCGTTCCTGCTCTTCCAAAACCGGAAGAACCAGATCGGTTAACTCGCCATGCGTGTCCTTGCAGCGCTCCAGAATTGCCTTGAACCGATCTTTGCCGGTCGACAAACCAAAGAGCGTGTCCATCTCGTTGCTCTGGAGTTGCTGAAAAGTTTCGGCCAAAATCAAGTAAGCGGTATGAAAATCCGATCTGCAAACAAGATCGCCAATCATCGCGTCGGCGTCTTTGTGTTTCATCCCCAGCAACAACCCAAGAGTCTGCAGCTTCTTGATTAACACCGGATTTCTGAAAAAAGGATCCAGAGCGAAATGAGGTTTGCGGTAGTCGTATTGTAAAGCGGCCGAAGGCGTGTGTTGGGTTCTGATAGTGATGGTTGCCGAAGGCCGGTCGAGATGAAACAACGAATGAATAAAGTTTCGGCCGGCCCGGATCGTTCGCACGTCCCGGAGCTTCAACAACTGAACTTCTTCCAGTGCGAGTTCACCCACTGAAAAATGTTCGTTGATAATCCGGTCTTCACTAAACGAGTAGCGACTGTGAATGCTTGATCCCAGCAGCACCTGAAACGCTCCGGTGAATGAGTGCTGATGAATGCTGGTGGTGCCGTCGAGCCAGTAGTAGACGTCGATATAAAACCTTGGACCGGAGAACAGCGTGATAGGCGGGTTTCCAAACCGACCCTCAACATCGTGTTGCTCGGGAAGCGTAACCGCGGTGTGCACCCAGCGAATAATTTCCCAGGGGTCGACGCGCGCCGGGAGGTCGGTCTCAGCAAGAGCCTGCGCGGCAATTTCCGGGAAAAGTTGTTCACTATAGTTCTCGGCTCGCCAACGGTTTTCGACCAGTGCGCCGAGCTTTTGAAAATCCTCCATGGGGCCTCTTTCCAATACTGAAATCTGGCTAGCGAGAATAGGAGCCAACTTCGAATTTCGCAAGAGAGGCTGTATCAGGAAGCGCCAGGCAGTAGGCAAGAGGTTTGATCCAAGCTCTGTGAGCGCTCGGTGTTCTCGATGACTCGGTGGTGAATTTTTATTGGCGATTGTTCACTACTGGGACACAGAGAGGATCGCGATTACACAGAGAAAACTCAAATTAGAGACTACCGATATCCCACACCGGTTGCGGTTCGCGAACCACTCGACTTATTATCTTTCCCCGCGCTGCCGGAGTGGCGAAATTGGTATACGCACCAGACTCAAAATCTGGCGAGGTCAAACTCATGTCGGTTCGAGTCCGACCTCCGGCACCATCCTTTATTGTTTTGTCGAATAGGTGAGCTTGGATTTCCTTCCCCATTCGTAAACAACCTTAGCGAACTATCCATACTCGACAAAGGACAGCTCGGCAAATAGAATCAGTTTACCCCCTGTTAGTGCAACACCTCTCCCGCTACGACGCGTTCGTCGAAAGGAACACCTAATGAGAAAAATGTTTTCAATGCTGATCGTATTTACGTTTATCGCACTGTTGTCTGTGCCGGCTTCGGCCAAAAACTGCGGCAGGATACGACACCGGCACGGTAACTATTGGCATACACACTATGCGTGTGTTGGAGATGGCCACAAGCACGGGAGAAGCTTCTGGCAGAAGCATCGCGACAAATTAACCACGGCCGGCGGCGCGGGTGCAGGAGCGCTAATTGGCGGCATAGTTGGTGGCAAAAAGGGCGCCGCTATCGGAGCGGTTACGGGTGGCGGTGGCGCCGCCGTTTATACTTATGGAATTCGCAAGCGCCGCAAGGGCGCTCGGTACTGAATTCCCACAAAGTCTGCGAGAATTGCGCGTTTCCGCCTTTGTCGGGAACGCGCAGACCCGAGATCTACTCCAGCGACGCCTCTGCACACCAGCTTAGAGCCTTACGAATCAGTCGTTTACGGAAACGTAAAAACATGTTTGCCACGGGGTAGCAAAATCTGTAGAATCTAGGGCGTTCCCTGAGGAGGAACATTCACTCCCAAAAGCCTCAAGCCTCACCGCAGCCCAGCGTTTTCTGAACGGTACCCGAGCCGTCTTAGTTGGTCCATAACTTCCCCCGGAAATCAGGAGTCGGAAAAATGTCAGCTGATCCAAGCTCACGGATTCTTATCGTTGATGATGAGCCGGAAATAACGGCGATTCTCTCCGATCTCTTTTTTGGCAAGTACGACTGCACGACTGCGGGCTCGGCCGAACAAGCGCTCGCGTTGTTGGGCAGCAGGAAATACGAACTTGTTGTCAGCGATATCACAATGCCCGGGATGAGTGGTCTCGACATGATTCCGCATGTAAGAAGCAGTTTTCCAAATACAGTGGTGGTGATGATCAGCGGCATGCAGACCGTCGAAAGTGCAATCGATGCTTTGCGGTTGGGGGCCTTCGACTATGTGATGAAGCCATTTGATTTGCGTCAGGTAGAGGCAGTGGTCAAACGCGCGCTGGAGCATCAGGATCTGATAGTTGCCAAGCAGCGATACGAAGATCATCTTGAAGAACTGGTTGAACAGCGAACGGCCGCGCTGGATCAGGCTTTGAACTCATTGGAAGATGCATACCGATCGACACTGAAAGCGCTTACCGCCGCACTCGAAACCAGAGACCTGGAAACGCACGGTCACTCAGAGCGAGTAGTCAGCTACAGCATGCGTCTCGGGAGAGAGTATGGTCTGGATAGCAAGCGCACCAAGTCTCTTGAATTTGGATCGTTGCTGCATGACATCGGAAAGATTGGCGTACCCGATTTGATTCTGCGCAAGCCGGCGAAGTTAACTCCGGAGGAGTGGGTGCTCATGCGCGAACATCCGTTGCATGGTCAGCAGATTCTGCGCGGCATCGCATTTCTGGAGGGCGCTGCCCGAGTGGTTGCTCAACATCACGAGAAGTGGGACGGCTCCGGCTATCCGCTTGGTCTAAGCGGCGAAGAGATCGACGTCTGCGCGCGCATATTTTCAGTAGCCGATGCTTTCGACGCAATCACCAGCAACCGTGTATATCGCAAAGGCAAACCGTATCAGGCGGCGGCGCAGGAACTGGATGAATGGGCCGGCAAACAGTTTGACCCAAAAGTAGTGGAGGCTTTTCACCGAGTACCGCAGCAGGATTGGCAGGAGCTTCACGAAAAGTCTTTGATGAAGAAAGAAGACGAACTCGAAGTACGCCGCATGGTGGAAATGGTGCTGGAGTCGCAGCTCGAGGCAGTTGTTAGTTAGAAGTCAGAGGACAGAGGACAGAGGTCAGAAGTCAGCACTGAAGTTTCCTATCTGATCTCTGGTCTGTGATCGCTGACCTCTTTTTTTAGGGTTGCGCAGGCACCACATAACCTCGCCTCGATCGCAAACTCAAACCAACCCGTCGCGAGGCCACTTCAATTTTCCGATACTCTCCCTTTTCAGCCGAGGAGAGCGGCCGTTTGGGACGATAAGTAACAACGTATTCTGCTCCCACTTCGCGCGCCGCTTCCCGCGCCTGTGCAACCATCTCATCACTGTTTTTCGGCAAGAAGATTTGTCCGCCGGTTTCTTGCGCCATCGCCGTGAGAGCCTGTTGGCTTTTCTTGATGTCAGCTTCGTATGCTTTGCGTTGGCGACGCATCGCGGGATCGAATCTGACAGTGACTCCAAACGTCGGACTGCGTGTTGTGCCGGGCGGTTGCGTAGGATCCATGGTTGTAATTGGATCGTGATTTGTCGGGAGTTGTCCGGTCTCGAGTTTGGGGCTGTTTTTATTGTCCTTCTGGCGAACGTATTCCGTGTAACTGATGATGTGGACCGTAGCCCGCGCCGCGGCCAGTTGTTTGAGCGCCTGTGCCCGATCGATTTTCCCTCCCGGCGTGTCTACCCCATCAGTGATGAAGACGACGTGCCGACTACCTTCAGGAAGATCTTTCAACTGCTCAGCAGCCGCCAGGATCGCGTCCGAAAAACGTGAGCGCTTTCCCGAGGAAACTTTCGACTTCAACACCTTAAGAGTGGCGGCGCGATCGCGCGTCCAACTCTGAAGCACCTCCACCGAATTACTAAACTGCATAACTTCCACCGATGTGTCGTCTCGAAGCTGGTTCAAAAGCGCAACTGCAACTTCTTTCGTCAGACTCGTACGCTTTGACATTCCTCCGAGTCCGCTCAACTCGCCACCGGTATCAAGCACGAGCAGGACGTTCGCGGGAATACGACGGACGCTCTTGATCTGCTGGGCTACACCATCCTCCAACACCAGAAGGTCGTCGGGCACGACAGTCGGATCGTAGTGGCCAAACTGATCGACGGCCATAACCGGCAGGCGCACTTCTTCGGTAAACACTTTGACGGGTTCGTCCTGCGCGTTTGGGGTGGGCGAGGGAACTGGAGTGGATGTTGTTCGCTGGGACTGCCCGAAGGCGTTTGCCGCCAACGTCAGGGTAAACACAAGACACAGATAACGATTAAACAAATGATTGCCTCATAGATTGGAATTCGATGGGGTTGGATGCGAGGGGGAACGGTTTAGAGTTGCCTGAGGTCAGAACCACCTGCGTTAGCGGGTGGCCTTGTAGGCTTTGGAAACGACCGGCAGGAAAGCACTGCCACCCGCTCACGCAGGTGGTTCTGACTGCTTGCGAGCTTGGGATTGCACGGCGGTTATGGCCACGGCATCCACGATATCTTCCGCTTTGCAGCCGCGCGAAAGATCGTTTGCAGGCTTGTCGAGTCCCTGGAGGATAGGTCCGATAGCGGTCGCGCCGGCCAATCTTTCAGTGAGCTTGTAAGCGATGTTGCCCGACTGCAGATCGGGAAAGATCAAAACGTTCGCCTGGCCCGCCACGGTCGAGCCGGGAGCTTTGGATTGAGCCACGTCCGGCACGAGCGCAGCATCGGCCTGTAACTCACCGTCGATATCGAGCCCGGGCGCCCTGGCTTTCACGGTTCTGGTCGCTTCAACAACCTTATCCACCAGTTTATGTTTAGCGCTTCCTTTGGTTGAGAACGAAAGCATCGCGACGCGTGGGGTTGTCCCCAGCAGCGCGCGCCAGGAATCCGCCGAGGCGATGGCAATCTCAGCCAATTCCGCTGCCGATGGTTCTATAACTACGCCGCAGTCAGCAAAGATTAGAGCCCCATTTTGTCCGAAGGTTTCATCGCGCAGGGCCATCAAAAAGAAACTCGATACGAGCTTGAATCCGGCGCGCACGCCAATGCAGTGGAGCGCAGCGCGTACGGTGTGGGAAGTTGTATTGGTGGCGCCGGCCACTGAGCCGTCAGCTTTTCCCAGCCGCACCATGAGGTTGCCGTAGTAAAGCGGATCGGCCAACAGCGTGCGGGCTTCATCGGCCATCAGTCCTTTGGCGCGACGCATCTCGTGAAAAAGCGAAGCCATCTTTTCAAAGTCGGGCGCGCGCCGGTGGTCTACGACTGCAACGCCGCCGAGATCCGCGCCTTCGCGTTGCGCGGTTTCGCGAATCGTTGCTTCGTCTCCCAGCAAAGTAATCCGCGCCATTCGAGTTCGCGCGCAAATTGCCGCGGCAATCACGGTGCGCGGATCGTTTCCTTCGGGCAGGACAATGTGCTGAGGTTTTGCGGCGGCGCGCTGGCGTATGCGTTCGAGTATGGACATAGAAAGGATTTGCCTCGTGGCTATGGTCGGATCTTACAAGAACCGTGAGTCTAGCGAACGCGATTGCTTTAACGCAAGCTGCTGTTGGCGGCGCAAACTGGCGGCCCGAGAAGCGTTAGCTTGTTGCGATGCCAGATTGTTGAACCACTTCGCGGTACTTGATAGACGGCCCCCTGGTTTATCGGACGCTCTGTCGAAACTGCCCAGTAGGAAATTATCAGTTTGCGTTACAACCGAGCGAAGTCGTGATAACTTAACGAACCCAGATGGACGCGGTTGCCAGAGTTGATCTCAGGAGAAGCTGATGGCTGCACTTTTAGCAAAGCGGCGAATAAAAAACTTACTGCTGTTCATTCCGAACCTGCTGCTGTTGTGTGGGCGTTTACTGACAGACTCGCGCGTGCCGGCAACGGAGCGTGCCCTGGTTGCTGGAGCTATTGTCTATTTCCTTATCCCTTTCGATCTGATACCCGACATGATTCCGTTTGTCGGGCAAATGGACGATGCTTATCTGATCGCGCTGACGCTGCTGAGGCTGATGGAGCGAACCGATCCGAAAGTTGTACGCGAACACTGGAGTGGTGGCGGGGATGTGGTGGAACTGGTCGGCGCCGCGGCGTTAGTTGCCGCGAAATTCCTCCCGGAGCGAATTCGGCGCGTGCTCACCGCGCGAGTAGAAGTGGCGCCCGGCAAACTCGAGGATCTCAACACCATCCCCAAACCGCTGCTCGTGGCGCTCCCTGAAGCTGAGGTGGCGAGCAGTACGCAGTAAAGGGAATTGAGCCTGGCCCGCGGTTTACTAGTCAACTCAAACACGCTTTGCCGGCACCGCGGGCGCTATCGCTCGCCACGAATGCAGCGCGCAAGTGAAATAGGTCGTTGGGAAAATTCATTACAAGTGAGGCGGCCAGTTCAAGGTACCTACTGTTACTAATTTTAGATCGTGGAAACTCACAAAAGACTCACGGAAGGAGATTGTTATGGATCCAAGTTCAGCATGCATCAAGCTTGTTCAGTCATTCGAGGGTTGTGAAAAGAAGCAAGCCAACGGTACCTTCAATGCCTATCCGGATCCGGGGAGTGGCGGCGATCCCTGGACGATTGGTTGGGGAACAACCGGCCCGGACGTCCAGCGGGGCGTTAACTGGACCCAGCAACAGTGTGACGACCGCTTCACCCAGGACCTCAATAAGTTTGCGCAGAGTGTGGCCCAGGCGATCGGCGGTGCGGCGACTACGCAGCCCCAGTTTGACGCGATGGTGAGCTTCGCCTACAACGTCGGAATCGGCAATCTTACGAAAAGCACCTTGCTCAGATTGCACCGGGCCGGCGACTATGCCGGAGCGGCGAGCGAGTTTGCGAAGTGGAACAAGGCCGCCGGAAAGGTGATGACGGGCCTCACCAGGCGCCGGGCAGCGGAAGCGGCGCTCTACCGCAGCTAAAGTCAGAATCACGACAGGCCGCAGCCGGCCAAAGCGGTGACAGGTCACCGCACTCCAAAGAGGTGGGCCACCCGCTCACGCAGGTGGTTCCGACTCTTGTGTTTTCAGGGCTGTCAGCAGCTTCTCGTGAATGCCGCCAAACCCGCCGTTCGACATTATCGCGACTACATCGCCGTGGCGAAGCTGCGTCAGTAGATGCGCAATAATTTCATCGGCATCAGGGAGCAAGAAGGCGGGCTTATCCTGTTTCGAAATATCCTCGATCAAAAGCCCGGTATCGAGCGACTTTCCTTTCTCCGAAACTTTCTGGCTGTCGAAGACGCCGGCAATCACTACATAATCGGCGGCCGCGAAAGCGTTAGCATACTCATCCTGAAAAACTGCCAGGCGCGACGACCACGAGCGCGGCTCAAACACCGCGATCAAACGACGTTCGCGATATCGATTGCGTAGCCCGCGCAACGTTTCGCGCACCGCGGTGGGATGGTGTGCAAAGTCGTCAATGACAGTGACCCCGCGTTCTTCGCCACGAATTTCAACGCGCCGCCGCACGTTCTTAAAACTACGCAGCGCCTCGCCGATGACCTCGCGGCTGAGCCCCCAGGTGTCCGCGGCGATGATTACTGCCAGACAGTTGAGCAGATTGAATTCGCCGATGAGCGGAGTTTGAAATTCGCCCCACTCTTTACCTTCGCGCGTGACGCTGAACTTGCTCAAGTCTCCGGTGAAATCCATTTCACTTATGCGCCACGTTGCATCTTGAGTGGTGCCGAAGGTCTCGAGTTGAGTGAACAACTTCCGGCCCATCGAACTCACCACTTCGCGTACGTGCCGGCTGTCCCAACCGGCGATCAGTTTGCCGTTTTCCGGAACCAGATTCATGAAGCGACGAAACGCAAGCTTCACCGCCGCCAGGTCGTTGTAAATATCGGCATGGTCAAACTCGATATTGTTTACGATCGCGAGCTCCGGCAGGTAGTGCATGAACTTTGGACCCTTGTCGAAATACGCGGTGTCATATTCGTCGCCCTCGATGATGAAATAGTCGCTGCCTGTAACTCGAAAGCTGACGCCGAAGTTTTGCGCGACCCCACCAATCAGGAAGCTCGGATCAAGTCCGCCCTGGTCCATTACCCAGGCAGCGATGCTGGTAGTCGTCGTTTTGCCATGCGTGCCGGCAACGACAAGTGAACGCCGTCCGCGGATGAATTCCTCTTTGACCACTTCCGCCTGCGAGCGATAGAGCAGCTTGCG
>DASYMB010000117.1:0-6559 GCA_036009285.1 Pyrinomonadaceae bacterium
AACAAACGCATTACATTCGACGGAGGAAACTATGACCAACGCGAACGATCTCTCAGGCAGCTCGCAGTTTGAAACCAACTTACGTGAAGCGGTGATGGAATATTCAATGCTCAAGCATCCGTTCTATGTGGCCTGGACCGAGGGCAAGCTAAGCAAGCAGGTGTTGGCTGAATACGCGAAACAGTATTACGCACACGTGCGCGCTTTCCCGACTTACGTTAGCGGCGTTCATTCGCGTTGCGAGGATGTTTCTATTCGCCGGCAGTTGCTGGAAAATTTAATAGAAGAAGAGCGTGGTGACGATAACCATCCGGAGTTGTGGCTACGCTTCGCGGAAGCTCTGGGAGTAGCGCGCGAAGATGTAACCGGTGCCGAGTTGTTGCCGTCAACGAAAGATTCGGTTGGAAGTCTGCAGTCGTTAACTCAAACAGAGGACTATCGTGAAGGTTTGGCGGCTCTGTTGGCGTACGAATCGCAAATCCCCGAAGTGGCACAGACTAAGCGCGAAGGCTTGAAGAATTTCTACGCGGTAACAGACGAGCGGGCCGTCTCTTTCTTCCGAGTTCACGAAAACATCGACATACTTCATCAACAAGTTGAAATGCAAATTCTGAAAGCGGAGTGCCGGAGTTCAGCGGATCAGGATAGGGCCATCGCGTCTGCCAGAGACGCAGCGAAAGCGTTGTGGAACTTTTTGGATGGCGTTAGCGCCGCTTACTTAACGGCTTAAAACCGACTTTGCCCGAAAAATGGTTCGGCGAGTTCTGGCCAGGCAGAAGCCCGACCGTTAGGGAGGCTCAAGATCGAAATTCGGGCAGAAACCAGAGGCCTTGCTAACGCGCGGGCTTCTGCTTGGAGCCTTGCGGTCTCCTCGGGAAATTTTGCAACAAAGAGGCGCAGAGTTACGCAAAGGTTAAACCTGATCGCAGCGGGAAGTCTCAGTTTGCTATCAGTGGGTCTTATCCAGCCGATAAGAATCTTTAGTTTTTCTTATTTGGCGGACTACGTATAATAGCGCCGTTTCAGCGATCTCGAGGCGTGCAGTTTCCTTCGACGCCAATCAAAAACAATTTCAGGGATTCGAACGACAAACCCGCGTTCGAACCACGCATTGAACTTCCTGTTCGTGATTGAGGAGTTGCAGCTTCGGGCTTGCACTGCTCGCGATCCAAGTTTGTGCCGAATCTTATAGAGGAGTCCCCCATGGAAAAGCTAAACCCCAGACGAGCCTTTCTGCTTACCGCCTTACTATTAACTCTCACTTCAATTGCTTTTGGTCAGGGCACTACTTCTCGCGTCACGGGAACGGTGCAGGACTCGAACGGCGCGGCAGTCGCCGGCGCAGCGGTAACGCTGACTAATGAAGCGAACGCGATCTCGTTCACTACTGAAACGAGTGACAGCGGCGCTTACTCTTTCGAGCTGGTCCAGGTGGGAAACTACAGCTTGTCAGCCGAGAAGCCGGGCTTCAAAAAGTTTCTCAGCAAGGGCAATGCGATCAACGTGAATCAGCCCACCACGATCAACGTCTCGCTCGAGCCGGGCGGCGTGGCGGAAGTCGTGACGGTGCAGGCAGCCGGGGAACAGGTACAGACCAGCACTTCAGGAAATATCGGCAGCACGATTGAACAGCGAACCCTCGAGAGCCTGCCGATTGTGGGAACGCGCGGCAGAAACCCGCTCGACCTGTTGAACTTTCAGCCCGGTGTGGTATTCGGTGGAAACACGGGCGGCGCCGTGAACGTGAACGGCTCGCGCGATCGCGCTTTTAATTTTACGCTCGATGGAATTGATATCAACGAGTCGACTGCCGGCGGTTCAAACTTCACACCGCTTCGTCCTAATCCTGATTCGGTCCAGGAATTCCAGGTCGTCACCAGCAACTTTACGGCAGAGTTGGGACGCAGCAGCGGCGCGCAGGTTACTCTGGTAACCAAATCAGGTACGAACCAGTTTCACGGCAACTTGTTTGAATATTATCGAACGCCAAGACTAGACGCCAAGAGTTATCCGATCACTATCGCCGGGCTGCCCAAGGACCAGTTTGTGCAGCATATCTTCGGCGGCAGTTTGGGCGGCCCGCTCCTTAATCCTGGTTTTGGCGAAGGTGGGCGAGGCCCGCGTTGGATGCGGGACAAAGCGTTTTTCTTCGTCAACCTGCAACTGCTTCGCGCTTACGATACGGCGTTGGTCACGCGCACGGTTTACACGCAATCAGCGCGGCAAGGTCTGTTTCGTTACGTGGTCGGCAGAGCCAACGCTCCATCCGGAGCGCCAAACAACACGGCGGCGGTCGATGGGAATGGCAATGCAATTCTCCCGGCTTGCATCGGCAATCCGCCCACAAACGCGCCCTGCATCTCTTCCTACAACATTGCCGCGAACCCAACCGGAGTTGGACTCGATCCGACGCTCGCCGCGATTATCAATTCAATGCCGGCGGCAAATAATTTTACGACTGGTGACGGTTTGAATACCGCGGGTTTTAACTTCGCGTCTCCGCAACACGAGCGGCAATACGATTTTGTGACGAAGCTCGATTTCAATCTTCGCCAAAACAGTTTGCTTTATGTCCGCTATGCGCAGGGAAGCCAAAGCAGTTTCGGCGATTCGGCAAACGGCGGTCGTCCAATTTTCCCCGGCTCGCCGAATTTTGTGGATACGGCCCGCACGCCGAAAAATCTCGCCGTCAACTGGCGCTGGTCCCCCAACGGCAAAGTTACGAATGAAGCTATTGTTGGACTAAGTAAATTCTTCTTTCGCTTTGCAACCCCGCACCCTGATCCGAATCTGCCGTTTAGCTTTATCAATCCGGCAACGCCAAACACAAACTTTTCGTACAACGCGCGCGGCGTTCGCACTTTGCAGTTCATCGATAACCTGACTTTCGTCCATGGGTCGCACACCCTCAAGGGCGGAACCAATCTTCGTTACAACCGGCACACTGATGATCGTTCGAACGTTGCTGGTTCGGCGATTGAACCGGTTGTAGCTCTCAGTGCTGCTGCGGGTTTCACCGGGTTCGCTTTACCGACCGCCGGTTCAACCAGCATAAATACTGCCGACTTGACGCGGCTGCAAAACACCATCGTCGATCAATTAGGACGACTCGGAAATGTATCGCTCGCTTATGTTCTGGACCCGAGTAATCCGAATGCCTTTGCGCCCGCGGGGACCAGATGGCTAAACAAGGCCACCTATCCGGAGCTGGATTTCTATTTTCAGGATAACTGGCGGTTCAAATCCAATTTGGTTTTTGATCTGGGCCTGCGTTGGGAAGCTAAGCTGCATCCGAGCGTGGCCGGCAGACCAATTCTGATTCCGAATCAGCCGGTGAAACTGGGCGCGCCGCCATCGAACACTTTGAAATGGATCGAGGGCGATGTTTATAAGAACCGAAACGTGTTTCTGCCATCGGTGGGCTTTGCCTGGGACCCGTTCAAGAGTGGAAAGACTTCGATCCGCGCCAACTATCGAATCGCATCGGATAGAATCGCCACTTTCCTCTTTGGCTCTTCGATCTTCCAAAGCACCCCGGGAAATAACGTGCAGGCTTTGAACTCCAACTTCGGCGCCGGGGGCGGGCTCTATCGAAATCTTGGGCCGGTACTGGCAGCCCTCGTTCCGACTTCAACGCCCGCTGCGTTGAGGCAGCCGGTACCGTTCAGCACTGCTTCGACCAGTGTCATCGATCCTGATCTGAAATTCCCGCAGGTTCACGAATGGTCGCTGAGTTTTCAAAGAGAGATCGGCAAGAACGTCGTTGAAGTAAATTACATCGGCAAGCATGCCGTTCATCTGCTCGGTGGATACAACGTAAACCAGGTGAATATATTCGCCTCAGCTCCCGGGGTCAGCGAGACTAGTTTCCTCGACGCCTTCAACAAGATAAGGGCGAGCTCGAGCTACAACAGTCCGTTGATCAATTTGATAATGTCGGGCAACGCCGCGAACAACGGGGGGACTGCCAGATTCCGCGCGCTGAACACAACCGCGATTACGCAGGGCAGCGTGGCCAATGCAGCCTTGATTGTTTCGCAAAAAACCTGTGTGGCCGCGGATGTGACGGCTGGAATTTGCACCAACGCACAAGTCAATCAACGACTGCTTGATCTCTACGGCTTCACTTATTTGTTGCAGCCGTATCCGCAGTTCACCGGCGGGTTGAATGTTTTCGACAGCAGCGACTTTTCAAACTACCGCGGTCTGCAGTTGATCTTGAAACGCCGGATAAACTCCGGCCTGGGTTTCCAGTTTGGCTATACGCTCTCTAAGTCAAAAGATAATCGCTCGTGGGATCCGTCGCTCAGCACAGTTTCAACCGGCTCTGTCCAGTCCGCCTCCAGCACGCCCTTTGACCTGCGCGACCGCAAGTTGAATTATGCCTGGTCGGATTTTGATCGCCGGCACGTTTTTCAGGGAACTTACATTTACGAGTTGCCATTCGGAAGAGGTAGATCGTTTGCTTCCGAGGCGCCGAAAATTATCGATCACATAATTGGCGGCTGGCAGATGGCCGGCACCGTAGTTTTGATGTCGGGGCGGCCGTTCACCGTCTATTCCGGAGCAAATACCGTCAGCAACGTCGTGCAATCGACGGCTGATTGCGCCGGCTGCACCAGGGACATCGGCAAGCTGGTGTTGGAAGGCGGCAGGAACTTTTGGTTTGATGCGCCTACGCGCGCGCTGTTCGCTCCCGCTTTCGCAGCACCCGCGCCAGGCTCAATCGGAAACACCGGACGCAATTTCTTTCTCGCGCCGCGGTACTTCCAATGGGATTCGTCACTTTCCAAGAAGTTCAAGGTAACCGAGAGCGTCAGTTTCGATTTGCGGTTCGATGCTCGGAACGTTCTCAATAATCCTTCGTTCGATAATCCGACGGCTGTCGTCTCGAGCGCGATTTTCGGACGCATCAACGACAGCGTTACCAACAATGCGCGAAGAATACAAGTCTCTGGAAAACTTAATTTTTAGCAGTTCGTAGTAGAGCGGTGGTCTGGAACCAGCGCCTGGCCCAGTTTCGCAAACGTCGAGACTGAAACGGTAATGTCAGATTTGAAGTAGTCTCTGCGCGGAGCTTACACAGCGAGAAATCAAATTAGGACATACCAACGAAAGCCGCTGGTAACGCATCGCGTAAAACGAAATTTCTTGTTCCACGTGGCTGCGCGGGTGTATAAGTTACATCTCCAGCGAGCAGTCAAAACACATCAGCTTCCATTAAAGAATAGACGAGAGGAAACCCCCATGAAGCATTTGAGAATTACTTTGCCAATCCTGTCATTGGCCGTTGGCCTATTTTTAGGACTCAGCGCAGTTGCGTACGCGCAGGAGATCACCGGCAACATGGTCGGCACTGTTAAGGACAGCAGCGGCGCCGCGATTAAAGGCGCAACTGTCACAATAACCGACGAGGACAAAAACCTCGTAGTGCGCACCACAATTACAGGCGATGAAGGCGAGTTTTCCGCTCCGCAATTGCCGTCCGGCAACTATTCGATGACTGTCGAAGCGCCCGGTTTTAAGAAATCATTGCAGACCGGCCTCAAGCTCGACGTGAATCAACGTAGAGCGGTGGATGTGATTTTGGAAGCAGGAAATATTGCTGAGGTGGTGACCGTTGCGGCTGATCAGGTAGCGGTTGAACTTACTACGCCGACTGCCTCAACCGTCATCAATGGCGATCAAGTTCGAGAGTTGTCAGTCAATAACCGAAATTTCGTGCAACTGGTTACGCTTGCACCGGGTGTATCCAATGACCTTGCCGATCAGGTGTATGTCGGAACCACTAATCCCGCGGGCCAAGCCAACACAGTAAACATCTCCGTTAACGGGGCGCGCAGCAGTTCCAACACCTTTCTGGTCGACGGCGCCGACATCACTGATCGTGGATCGAACATAACCATTCAGGCCTATCCCAGCATTGATTCAATTGGCGAGTTTAGAGTCCTGAGAAGCCTCTATCCGGCCGAGTCGGGTAACAGTGGCGGCGGCCAGGTGAACATCATCACTCGCTCCGGCGGCGATGCTTTTCATGGTTCACTTTTCGAATTTGTGCGTAACGAAAGATTAAACGCCAACGACTTCATAACCAATTCCCTCGTCAACCCGACATTCGGACGAGATTCCAACGGCAAGGCCAAACGAAGTCCGTTTCGCTATAACAACTTCGGCGGGACAATCGGCGGACCTATCTACATTCCCAATTTCGGCGAGGGAAACGGAAGCATGTTAACCAAGCTGAAGCGAACCTTTTTCTTCTTTTCGGAGGAACAGCGCAAGGATATTCGTTATCCTACCCTGATCTCCAGTGCTCCTGATGCGGCGTTACGCCAGGGAATTTTCCCCATCCCCGTTTGCGTCAATCGCAACGATGTTCCGGGAGCGACCTGTACCGGAGCTAATATTCTGCCCGCCAACACGCCGCTGCCGGCGGCCCTGTTTAATCCTGCCGCGCTGTCTTACATCAATCAGATCTACAACAAGTTGCCGCAGCCGTTGGGGTTTACATCCGGATATAGTCTTACATCTGCCGCGATCAATAAGGCGGATTTTCGTC
>DASYMB010000118.1:0-8215 GCA_036009285.1 Pyrinomonadaceae bacterium
CGATACAGTGCGCTGCGGCTCAGGCCCAGCGCTTCGGCGGCGCGATTAGCATTACCTTCAAAGCGAGCGAGCGCCTTGGTTATCAATATGCGCTCCGCTTCTTCCAGGCTCAATTCCTCCAGGCGGGAAGACAGTCGGGCATCAGGCGTTGTTTGCAACGCCAGATCGAAAGCCGTCACTACGCTGCTGGAACTCATCAACAGCGCGCGCTCAACCACGTGATCGAGTTCGCGCACATTGCCGGGCCACGCGTGCTGACGCAAGGCATCGAGCGCCTGCGGTGTAAATCCCACGTTGCCGCGACGGTAACGCTCGCTGTGTTGCCGCAAAAAATGTTCGGCGAGCGGCGGAATGTCTTCCCGTCGATCGCGCAACGGAGGCAGATGAATCTCCACCGTGTTCAGCCGGAACAGCAAATCCTGACGAAACCGTCCCTGGGCCACCTCGGCATTTAAGTCGGCGTTAGTCGCCGAAAGAACACGCACATCCACCTGACGCGTCTTTGACGATCCGACTCGTTCGAATTCTCCAGTTTCCAAAACACGCAGCAGCTTGGGTTGCAGATTGAGGGGAACATTTGCGATCTCGTCGAGAAACAACGTGCCGCCGTCGGCCAGCTCGAAGCGGCCCACGCGATCCGCCTTGGCATCGGTGAAAGCTCCGCGCACGTGACCAAACAGTTCGCTTTCGAACACGCCTTCGGCGAGCGCACCCGCATTGAGAGACACCAACGGCTTTGCAGATCGCGCCGATGTCGCATGAAGAGCACGCGCGATCACTCCCTTCCCTGCTCCGTTCTCGCCGGTGATTAGAATGTTGGCGTCCGCTGGTCCGATCCGTTCGACCAGTTTCAAAACCGACTTCATCGCGGTGGATTCGGCAACGATGCTCGGCTGCTTTGCGCCACCGTCTGCGGCGCTGTCGCGCAAGGCCAGGTTTTCCGCCTCCAGACGTTGCCCGCGCCGCAATGCGCTTCCTAACTCCACTTGCGTACGCACCACCGCCAGCAGGCGCGCGTTGTCCCAGGGCTTTTGAATGAAGTCGCGCGCGCCGCGCCGCATTGCCTCCACCGCCAGATCGACGCTACCCCACGCCGTCATCACTACCACCGGCAAGGTCGGGTCGACTGCCTGAATTCGGTTCAGCAGGTCCAACCCTTCGCTGCCGGAGGTGGTGTCGCGCGCGTAATTGAGATCGATTAAGACGACGTCCAGCTCCTGTGAGTTAACTGTTTCCAGGACGCCTGCCGGAGAAGTTGCGGTCTCGATATCGAATCGATTCCCTTTTAATAGGAGACGCAGTGCGGCGAGCACGTCGGTCTGATCGTCTGCAATGAGAATTCTCGGCATTGATTTGAAAGACATTGTTTCGAGTTTCGAGTTCCGGGTTTCGAGTTAGATGCACTGTGGCGCATCCAGCTTACAAAAGAAGAACTCGAAACTTGAAACCCGGAACTCGAGCCCGAAACTTCTACCCGACCTGGTCCGACAAGGTACCTTATTCATACCGCAGCGCATTCAACGGATCGAGCCGCGTTGCGCGCCGCGCGGGAATGTAACAAGCAAGCAGCGCCACGAATGCCAACAACACGGCCACGATAACGAAGGTCATGGGATCCTTCCAGGTGACCCCGAAGAGCAAACTGGAAATCAACTTCATCAACGCAAAGGCGCAGGCTAAACCGATGGCCAATCCCAGCAACACCAATTTGAATCCCTGCGAAACGATCAAACGCAACACGTCCCGAGTTTGCGCCCCCAAGGCCATACGAATGCCTATTTCATTCGTGCGCTGCGCGACAGAGTAGCTCATCACGCCGTAAAGGCCCACGATTGTAAGCACCAGGGCCACTGAAGCAAAGATTCCCAGGAGCGTAGTGTTGAAGCGAGGCGCGGCCACTGTCGCGGAGATATACTCGTCCATCGTCTTGATGTTGAAAACCGGCAGCTCCTGGTCCATCGAGTGGACCTCATTCTGAACCGCTGTTATCAGCGTGTGCGGATCGTTCGTAGTTCTAACCACCATTGTCATTTGATTGAAAGGGATTTGCGCCTGCGGCACGAAATACCCCACCCGCAATTCAGAACTGAGGTTGCGATTTCTAACGTCCGCCACTACGCCGACGATCTCGCGCCAGTCTGGTTTATTTTCCCCGGTGGCAATTCCCGGTTTGACGCGTTTACCGATCGGATCCTCGTTCGGAAAAAACTTGTTTGCAAAAGCTTGGTTGACGATGATGACGCCCGGCGCCTTCTCGCTGTCGCGCTCGGTAAACCCCCGTCCTTTCAATATCGGTACGCCCAGGGTCTTGAAATAATCGTTACTGACCACGAAAAAATCAGACGATGGTTGATCGCCTTTCGCCATGGGCCGGCCTTCGGTTTCGAACGAAATGCGAAACATCTCGCCACTCAACGGCAAAGGTATTACTGAACCGGCAGAACGCACGCCCGGCAATGATTGCAGTCGCGCTACCAGGTCGCGATAAAACTGGTCCTGCTTCTCAGTCGGATATTTGACCTCGGGTATTCCTACCACGAAGGTCAAAAGATTCTGAGATTCGAAGCCGGGACTAACGTTACGTAAACGCCAGAGACTTTGGATCAGCAAGCCGGCACCCACCAACAACACGACTGCAATTGCGAGTTCACTTACCACTAATATGCCGCGGACCCGGTTGCGACGCGCGCCTTCACCCGAGCCTCGGCCGCCTTCTTTCAGCGATTCCGTCAGCTCGGTTTTCGAAGAGTGAATTGCCGGAACCAGGCCAAATACAACTCCGGTTAAAACGGAGAGCGCCAGCGTGAAGCCGAGCACCCGCCAATCCAATCCGACCTGCAGGGCGCGGGGAATATTCTCTTTGCCGAGGGCCACCAATAAATCGGACCACCAAACAGCCAGGATCAAACCAAGGGCCCCGCCCGCCAACGAAAGCAGCACGCTCTCAGTAAGCAACTGCCGCACGACTCGCATCCGACTGGCGCCGAGGGCCGAACGAATGGCCATTTCTTTATGTCGCGTCATCGCGCGGGCCAACAGAAGATTCGCCACGTTGGCGCAGGCGATCAGAAGCACGCAACCAACCGCGCCTAGTAAAATTAGTAAGGCAGGACGAATGTCGCCGACCAGGGCTTCGAGCGTCGGTTCCACGTTGCTGCTCTTATGCAAATTCTCGCCGGGATATTGTTGTTCAAGGCGGGCGCTGATCGAAGTCATTTCCGCCTTCGCCTGCTCAATCGAAACTCCGGGCTTCAAACGAGCGATCACATTCATGTAATGTGCGCCTCGCTGCTCGGTGATTGGTTCCTCTCCTTCCCGCTCCACCGCCACCGTGGTCCATAACTCCACCGGCTCGTTTTGAACTGGGAATTGAAACGCTTGCGGCATGACACCGACGATCGTGAAGTTCTTCCCGTCGAGCACCATCGACTGGCCCACTACGTTTGGATTGGAGTTGAAGCGCTGTTGAAATAGTTGCTGGCTCAACACCACTACGCGCCCGCTTTCGCCGGGCTTGTCTTCATCCGGAAGAAATCCCCGGCCAATCACAGGCGCCACACCCAGCAATGGAAACAAGTCCGCGTTGACTACCGCGCCCTGAATACGAGTTGAGTCGCCCCGGCCCGTGAGAATGAAATCGCTCGGGTGGTAGCTGGACATGCGCTCGAACACGTGGTTTTGCTCGCGCCAGTCTACGAAGTTTGGATAAGAAGCTGCGCCACGCTTGTAGCCGCGTACAGCATCAGTTTCCCAAACGTTCATCAGCCCTTCGGAATTTGTAAACGGCAGCGGACGCAACAGCACCGCATTAACGACACTGAAGATCGCGGTATTCGCGCCGATTCCCAGCGCCAGCGCAATCGTGGCTACGATGCTGATGCTCGGCGCCTTCAGCAACATTCGAATTCCATAGCGGATGTCCTGCCAAAATGTTTCCATTTGTATCCTCCTGTCAGAACCGCCTGCGTAAGCGGGCGGCTTACTCTTTCTAACATCTTGAGCCACCCGCTCACGCAGGTGGTTCTGACAAATCTTCTTGAGCCACCCGCTTACGCAGGTGGTTCTGACAAATCTTCTTGAGCCACCCGCTTACGCAGGTGGTTCTGACTTCACTCGTAGGTGAGCGCGACCATCGGATCAACTTTCGTGGCGCGTCGCGCAGGCAGGTAGCAAGCGAAGAAAGCCACTGTGGTAAGCAGCAACGTTATCCCGGCGTACGTCAGCGGATCAGTCGTGCTGATTCCAAACAGCAGGCTCGCCATCAAACGCGTTATTACGAACGCTATGCCTAACCCTATTGTCACTCCGAGCAGCGTCAACATCATTCCCTTCTTCAACACCAGTGCGAGTATGTTGCTGTGTTGCGCGCCCAGCGCCATGCGAACGCCAATCTCCTGCGTGTGCTGGACCACGAAATAAGCCAGCACGCCGTAAATTCCTAGCGTGGCCAGCAATAGCGCCAACCCGGCGAAGATAGTCAGCAGCGTCATGCCCAGTTGACGTGGCGCCGTCTCTTCGCTGAGCACTTCATCCATGGTGCGTACGTTTGAGATCGGTTGATCGGGATCGACTTGATGAATCTCGTTGCGCGCCAGAGCGACGAGGCTGGTGGGATCAACCGAGGTGCGAATGGCGAGATCTTGCGGCGCGTAAAAGGCGCTCGCGGCGCTTTGCTCGTAAGGGAAATACATTTCCGGCTTCACCGGCTCGTCGAGACCCATCTGTCGCACGTCGCCGGCAACACCGACAATCGTAACCCAGGGGATTTTCGTATCGGGATCGCCGAGTTTGAATCGTTTGCCGAGCGGGTTCTCGCCCGGCCAATATTGCCGCGCCATAGTTTCGTTAACGATGGCAACCGGAATGGACTGTTCGTTATCACCCGCATTAAACCCGCGCCCTTGCTGAATCGGAATTCCCATCGTTTTCAGGTAATCAAAACTTACCTGCCGGTGATTCGCGTCATAAGCAAGGCCGCCCGCAGTCGCTTGCTCGATCGAACGGCCTTCGATCGAAAAGCCGTTCGTGCCTCCCTTGATTGCGAGGGGAACCGTAGTCGTGTAGCCCGCCGAAACTACACCGGGTAACGCTTGCACGCGCTCCAATACTTGTTTGTAGAAGGAGGTGCGCTGCGGGTGCTCCGCATACTTTCCGCGGGATAGCACCGTGCGCAACGTCAAAATACTTTCCGGTTTGAGCGCCGAATATTGATTGCTTAACTTAACGAAGGTCTGAATTAACAACCCCGCGCCTACCAGCAACACGAGAGCCAGCGCCACTTCAGCCACAACCATCGCGCTGCGCAAACGGTTGCCGCCGGCGTTGAGTCCACTGCGGCCGCCGCCCTGTTTCAAGGCCTCGTTAAGATCTATCCGCGACGCATGAAAGGCGGGCGCGAGACCAAACACGACGACCGTCAACAACGTTATGAGGAGGGTAAATGCGAGCACTTGCGGATCGAGAGTGAGCCGGCTCGAAAGCGCCAGTCCGTCGGGAATCAGTCGTTGCAGAAAAACAAAACTCCACGTCGCGAGCAACAAACCGCACCCTGAACCAACTACTGCCAGCAGCATGCTCTCGATCATCAACTGTCGCACGATACGCATCCGGCTCGCGCCCAGCGCCGCGCGTACCGCCATCTCCCGGCGCCGGCTGGCTGCCCGGGACAGCAATAAGTTCGCGATGTTGGCGCAGGCGATCAGCAGTACAAATCCCACCGCAACCAGCAACACGAGCAACGGCCGCCGCATATCGCCTGCCAACTGATCGCGGAGCGGCAGCGCATAGCCGCTGAGGCGGCCCGCGGTGTCCGGATGATCCTGGGCAATACGTTGATGAATTGTACGAACCTCTGCATCCGCCTGGGCCAGGGTCACGCCAGGCTTCATGCGCGCCACGACGCTCAGGTAATGACGACCGCGCGAGGCCAAACCCTGAGGCGTAAAAGCTATCGGTACCCAGAGGCCGACCTTGCTGCTCAAAAACTGAAAGCCGGGAGGCATCACACCGACCACCGTATACTTGCTGCCGTTGAGCAGCAGCTCACGCCCGACGATGTCGCCGGCTCCGCCGTAGCGCTGTTGCCAAAGACTGTGGTTGAGCATGACAACCCTATTTGCGCCGGGCTGATCTTCTTCGGTTACAAACCAACGGCCCAGCGCCGGCTTAACACCCAACAGCGGAAAAAAATTTGCCGTCACTCCGTTGGCTTCGATCTTTTCCGGCTCGCCATCGCCCGTAAGATTGAACGTGCGTCTGTCCATCGCGGCCACGTCTTCAAAGACCTGGTTCTGAGTTTTCACATCTACATAATTAGCGGCGGAAGGCGTGTTGCGCGGAAAACCCGCGAACGACGCGTCCTCCCAAATCATTACCAGACGGTCCGGGTCGGCGAAGGGCAACGGTCGCAGCAACACGGCGCTGACGACGCTGAAGATAGCCGTATTGGCGCCAATGCCCAAGGCGAGAGTTATCACCGCGATCGCGGTGAAACCCGGACGCTTCAACAAGCTGCGGACTCCGTAGCGAATATCTTTCAAAAACGTTTCCATAATTTCACTCCCATCTTCCAGTTCAGTTCATTCTCTGCGGCCTCTTGTCAGAACCACCTGCGTTAGCGGGTGGCTTACTCTTTCTCACATCCTGAGCCACCCGCTAACGCAGGTGGTTCTGACATCATTGGTATCTTAGCGCCACCAACGGATCGACTTTGGTCGCGCGCCGCGCCGGGATGTAGCACGCCAGCAGCACCACCGCAGCGAGCACACCGGAGACGACGACAAACGTTCGCGCATCGGTCGCGGTGATACCAAACAATAGTTCCCCGAGCAGACGTGTCACCGCAAACGCCCCTGCCAACCCGAACGCGATACCGATCAGCGCCAGCTTCATGCCGTTTCCGACAATCAGCTTCAAGACATCGCTTACCTGCGCGCCCAGCGCCAGGCGCAGTCCAATCTCCGGGGTGCGCTGCGTAACGACATACGACATCACGCCATAGATGCCGACGGCCGCGAGCACGAGGGCCAACGACGCGAAGCCAACCAGCAGCAGCATGAAGAATCTTCTCAGCAGGATTGATTCTCCGAGCAACTGCTCGAGCGTGGTGACATTGAAGACTGCTTGATCTTTGTCAACCGCTAAAATTTCGCTCCTGATGGCACCCGTCATCGCGGCTGATTGATTATCTGTCTTAACTACGATCGTATTGAACGACGTGGGAAACTGCGCGTGGGGCAAATAGATCTGCATCGGCGCTTTCTTATCCAAAGCGTATTGCGAAACATCGCTAACGACCCCCACGATAGTGCGCCAGGGTTGCGGCCTCCTATCATCGCCGGGAAACTTAATGCGCTTGCCAATCGGATCAACGTTGGGCCACAGCGCCTCGGCCATCGTGCGGTTAATCAAGGCAACATTCTCGGAATCTTTAGTGTCGTGTTCCGTAATTGCGCGCCCCTTTAGAAGCGGGATTTCCAATGCCCGAAGATAGCCGGCGGTAGTTACGTAAAGGTCCACACTGATCTCTTCACCACGCGCTTTCGGGTGGTCCTCGACTGCTAATCCGCGGCCATCAAAATTATCGCTGAGAGGCAAGACGCTGGTGAGTCCGGCCGCTTTCACGCCCGGGAGCGCCGCGATGCGATCGGTTGCTTGCTGATAAAACGCGATTACGTTTTCTGGTTTGGGATATCGGAGCGACGGCAGGCCGATATTCATCGCCATCACATTGGTGGAGCTGAAGCCTTTGTCCACCTGGCTCAGCCTCGCAACCGTTCTTATCAATAAGCCGGCGCTGACCAGCAGGACCAGGGTCATAGCGATCTCGGAGACTACTAGTCCGCTGCGAAGACGGTTGCGCCCGGCAGACGCGCCCGCGCTGCGTCCACCTTCTTTCAGCGACTCGGTCAGGTTTGGTTTCGATATCTGCAAAGCTGGAGCGAGACCAAAAAGGAGGGCTGTGATAAGGGAAAGACCAATCGTGAAAGCGAGCGTGCGTAGATCGATCTTAGTGCCACTGAACATTGGATTGATCTTCGCGCCGAATACTTCAATAAGCCGCACGCCCCAACTGGCAAGAAACAAGCCGAATGCCCCGCCGCAGATCCCGAGCAGTAAGCTCTCCGTTAGCAACTGCTTTATGAGTTGACCACGTCCCGCGCCGATCGCCGCGCGAATCGTTATCTCTTTGTGTCGCGCGGTTGCACGAGCCAGC
>DASYMB010000119.1:0-11708 GCA_036009285.1 Pyrinomonadaceae bacterium
GCAGACCGAGAAGTGGCTGCGCGAGTACAACGAAGAACGACCACACGAGTCTCTGGGCAACATGACTCCCAGGGAATACCTACTAACCAAAAACCCTGAAGTCTCTACTTATGAGTGGTCCTAAACAGGGGAGGGTTACACAATTACTAATCGCGCTCTGTGAGGAGACGGATTTTGAAGCAATCAAGAGCACCACGAAAAGCACACAAATCCCGATAACGCTCGAAATGAGTTCGCGCTTCATATTCAGCCCTCAGCTTTCAGACGAGACTCTCGTACTTATAGGTTTTGCTTAAAGTACCCTTCAACATCAGCCGCCCCTTTCCTCTGAAGAGTTTTGAGGAGGTGGAGACGATATCTGTCGGCGCCCATGGTTTGGTCGGGATTTAGCTTGAGTTCTTCGGGCACATTAGACCCTTGGATCAAAGGCAATATACCTGTGAGTGATTTTCCATCTCGCAAATACTTTTGTCCCAACCAGCTCTTGTATTCTCGCGCTCCCTCACGCATCGCATTAATCCTGCGCTCTCCTTCACGTCCAGAGCCATAAGCCGTATTGTCGCAATACGACGCGTAATCGACTTTTAGCCTTATCTCCTTGATAACAACGCCTTCATCAAAGCTAAGCGGCCCCGAAGATTCCATTGACATCTGAGTTCCAGGCTGGAGGAGTTTTTCGCTATCCATGTCCGGATGGAAGGCACCGTCCGTCATCGAGTAAACCGAATGGGCGTAAAGCTGGCCCCCTTCTTCATAAGTAATCGTCTTGATCACGGCGAGAGCAATGATTGGTCTAGCCGAATTATTTCTAATGATGTAGGTAAAGTCTTCAAGCTTATTGGACGCGCTTGAAGAAATTGTAGATTGAACCAGTTCAATTGGTATGACACCATCGTTCGCAGGAAGCTGATCAATCACTACCTTGATGGTCGCTGCGTCACGAGACTGAGAGCTAATGTTAGTGCCACGCCACGCGAGTGCTACACCAACTATCACCGTAATCAAGGCAACGCTGATCAATAATTTGAACCGCATTTTGGTCTCCTTAAAAAAGGAAGCAAAAGGATCTTCGCTTGGTGCTGATCGATTCGGTCGCTGAAAATATGGATTAGCAGGAGCGGACTCGTTGAGGAGTGAGACTCTTGCTAACAAGTCGTTAACAGCAATGAGGCTCTGCGGGAGCGGGACTCTGCTAACGGTTAACCCTCTTGAGCGTTTTGACGCTACGTCTGCTCGGTCTCTGATGTCAATGCAATCTCTCCACGGGATGGGTTGTCTGATCTGGCAAGAATCCTTGTATCGATGACACGACGTTTTAGTTGTGCCGATGAACACATCTCGGTTCGACGCGTTCCCTCCTTTTTGTTAGTCTCCTTCTGTTCATTCTCATGACAGATTCAGCAGTTACAAATCCGTTGCGCGCGGGGATGCGGCTCGAGCATACGGCTCCGCCGTGTGCGGTAGTCATCTTCGGCGCTACGGGCGATCTCACCCGGCGCAAACTCCTGCCGGCGCTCTATCGTCTGGCGCAGCAACGGCTCATACCCGGCGAGTTTGCAATCCTCGGCACGGCGCGCCAGCCCTTAAGCGATGAAGAATTTCGCGCGTTGATGAAAGCCGCGGTTACCGAGTTTGGTCCCGACGATTCGCTGGACGAATCCGAGTGGCAGAGTTTTGCAAAACGGATCTTCTATATCGCGGGTGATTTAAGCGATGCGCAGCTTTATCAAGAGTTAAGAATTAAACTCGAGGAGATCGATAAAGAATTCGACACGCAGGGCAATCGCATTTTTTATCTGGCAACTGCGCCTGACTATTTTGGAGTAATTGCGAAACAGCTTGGTGAGGCGAAACTGGCCAAGCCTCGCAAGGGATCGTGGACGCGGATCATCGTCGAGAAGCCGTTCGGCCGTGATCTTGAAAGCGCGCGGGCACTCAATAAAACGCTGGCGGCGGTTTTTGCTGAGAACCAGATTTATCGCATCGATCATTATCTCGGCAAAGAGACGGTGCAGAACCTGCTCGTTTTTCGTTTTGCCAACAGCATTTTCGAGCCGTTGTGGAACCGGCAATACATCGATCACATTCAGATTACTAACGCAGAGACACTCGGCGTCGAAGGCCGCGGCGCTTACTACGAGAAGGCCGGCGCGCTGCGCGACATGATTCAGAACCATGTGTTTCAGGTCACGTCGTTGATTGCCATGGAGCCACCGGCGTCTTTGTCGGCCAACGGCGTGCGCGATGAAAAGTTTAAAGCGATGCAGTCGGTGCGTCCGCTGCCTGCCGATGCGATCGAACAGGTTGCAGTGCGCGGACAATATGGACCAGGCACGGTGCTGGGCGATACGGTGCCCGGTTATCGCCAGGAACCGGGCGTGGATCCAAATTCTTCGACCGAGACGTTTGTGGCGCTCAAACTCCATTTCGACAACTGGCGCTGGGCCGGTGTTCCTTTCTACCTGCGCTCGGGCAAGCGTCTGCAGAAACACATCACCGAGATTGCGATCCAGTTTAAGGAAGTTCCACATCGGCTGTTCAACGATTCCGATGCACCGCTGCAGCCAAACGTGTTGGTGATTCGCATTCAACCAAACGAGGGAATCAGTTTGCGTTTCGCGGCCAAGCTTCCGGGTCAGGCGCTGCGCATTCGTTCAGTCAATATGGATTTCCGCTATGGCTCGTCGTTCGGCGTGAAGCCGCCCGAGGCTTATGAGCGGCTGTTGCTCGATTGCATGCTCGGAGACTCGACGCTCTACGCCCGACGCGATATGGTGGAACGCGGCTGGGAAATTGTGACTCCGATTCTGGAAGCGTGGAAAAAACCGGCGCCGGATTTTCCCAACTACGAAGCCGGTTCGTGGGGACCGCGAGCGGCGTTTGAATTGATCGAACGCGATGGGAGAGAGTGGCGGAAGCTGTAAAAGAGGGGTCTTTGGTCTTTGTACTTAGGACTTTGTTCTTTGAGTCCCGACGCTTTCAGAAAACAAGGCGCCAGACTCAAAGCGCAAAAACCAAAGACGAAAGACCAAAGACCAAAAGCCAAAGCCGAAAAGCGAAGCGTTTTATGCAGATCCAACTTGAGAAAACTTTAGACGTTGAGGTTGTCGAGCGGCAACTGTTCGAGCTTTGGAAACAAACCGCCGGCGATCGTAAAGCCAGTGATGAAGCGGCGGTGATGCGCGCGCGCGTTGCGAATTTGCTGGTCTTCGTCACCAGTGCTGAAGCGCTCGAACACGCACATCAGATGCTGAGCGAGCTAACCGCGGTCCATCCCAGCCGCGTACTGATGATGCTCGGAGCCCTGGCGGACGAAGATCGCGACATCGAGATGACGGTGGAATCTTTTTGTCAGACTGATAAGCGTAGCGGTGCGAAGCGACTCACCTGTGAAGAAGTCACGTTGCAAGCCCGTGGGAAGTTTGTCGCTGAACTTCCGAGTGCCGCCTTACCGCTGCTGGTTCCGGATTTATCCACGTTTCTTTGGTGGCGAAACGCGCCGCAAGCCGCCAACAAAGTTTTCGAAACGTTGCTGCGCGCCACAGATCGCCTGGTAATAGACTCGGCTGAGTTTGAAGATCCCGAGCGCGATCTGCTGCAGACCAATGAGCTTTACAGCCAGGAACAATTCGACCACGTCGGCGTTAGCGATCTCAACTGGGCGCGGCTCACGTTATGGCGTGGGTTGCTGGCGGATTTTTACGACGTGCATTCGTATCAAACGTGGCTGGAAAAAATTGACTCGGCGCAAATTGATTATGTCGCTCCTGAGCGCGGGCAAACATCCGTGGCGCCGCAGGCTTTGCTGATTGCCGGTTGGTTGGCGAGTCGTTTGGGCTGGCAGTTGGTAGAAGAGCAACAGATCGAGAGGCGAGAAGAAACTACCTCGTTCAATTTTACCGGCAAGAATTCTCAACCGCTCAACGTCAAACTCAATCGCGTCGAACGCGCCCGGCGAAAGCCGGGAAGACTGGTGCAAGTGAAACTCGAATCGAGCGAAGCTGAAGGTCGCAAGGGCAGGGCGTCGTTTGTCGTCGCCCGCAGCGCGAATAATCTTCACGTATTATCGGAAGCCAGACTTGGACCAAGCATTCACCGCGGTCGCGTGTTGCCGGTGAGAAACCGCAGCGCCGCGCACCTGCTCAGTCGCGAGATGGAAATTCTCTGCAACGATCAGATTTACCAGGAAGCAATCGCATTTGCAGCTGAGTTGATTGCTCGTTTGTCAAAAACCCCTCATTGACTAATGAAAACGAACTCTTCACGATTTTTATGATTAGTCTCACCCGAAGTTCAACTGACAGTTTACTGGCCCTGTAAATGATCCCTAAACAAGCCCAGCTTTGATACAAGAGTTTTTGCTAACACGCTAACACGCCAAACTCTTCTCTCCTGAAACTTGATTGACACGCAAGACCTGGAAGGGTAGGGTCAAGGCTCAGTAACTCACCCCCCATTGAACTTCTCCTAATTCTTAACGCCAAGCGTGTAAACTTGTGGGGACCTACTACACGAAGTCTGGAAGGACTAGCCAGCCAAATGTCTTCTGCCAAAAGGAGCACAGATATGAACATCCATTTAGCCTCGATCAAAGTTTTGTTTTTTGTCATCGCCGTCTCCTTCTGTTTAGTTTGCGTAACCAAGTTTGTAGTTAGCAGGGCGCAGGATGCCCCCCGGCAAAAGAGTGAATGGAAGGTTAAAAAGGTTGGACCCAAGCGCATGGCAAGTAAAACCAAAGAACCTGACTTTCTCGAGTCGGACAGAATAATAGAAGATCAACTTCCTCCACGGCTGCCGATACAGATTGAGATCAAGATCAAGCACCTCGAGACGGATTCGTTACTTCGTGACTTAGAAATCAAAGTAACGAACACGGCAAACAAATCGATTTACTTCCTTCAGCTCGGTGTTGTTCTTCCGGAAAATCTATCCCCAGATGGTTACCCGATTGACTTCCCACTACAGTATGGCAGGCCGGAATTAATAAAGTTTGAAAATCCCCTGGAGCCGATTGACACACCCATACTTCCGGGAGAGAGTGTCGTCCTCAAAATTCCCGAGAACAATCTTGTGGCATTTGAGAGGCTAGTGACAAAGGGAAGAATCATACAAGCCGAAGTAAAACGCGTGTACCTGATGTTTCGTCATCTGAATTTCGGCGACAAGACCGGGTTTTCAGGCGATGGTTCACCGGTCCCGTACATTCGTAAGGAACGTTCTACGAATAACTGTTACCAACGGATTGACTTGAATACCGTTCAGTATTTCAAATCTCCCAACAGGTCTTTTCCAGATGTTTTTGATGGAGCAATGTTTCTGAAGCGAAATTTTCTCCGGGAGAGTCTCCGCCTCAGTCAAATCTATGTTGCGCGGCTTCGCCACCTGCGACGCCTTGCTCATTCGTGAAGGAAGACAGTTATTTCTGCCAATGTGGAACAGGTGACACTGTTACCATTGTCGGCTGTGGAGACCCATCAGGAAAGTGCAGCGACATATTCAGGAATGATCGTACCTGCGATATCGAAGGGACGGAATATACGTGCGTGCAGTTTTTTAGACAGGCCTGTTCTGCTTATTGCGATGTTGACCAGGATGGTTATTATTCATCAAGCCAAGAGTGCGAAGGACTGGATTGCGATGATCATGACCCAAGCATAACTCCTTTTTCACCTCAATGTAGGACGCCGACGCCAACACCTACGGCGGCACCTGCGCCCACACCACCCCCAACTCTCTGCCCAAATGGGCAAATCTATAATCCCGACGCTGGGACATGCTGCAGTGATCCACCTCCGGTAGTTGATTGCGGCTTTCCGGCACCTGACACAGCATGCCCGTACGAGCATCAAGTAGGTTGTGGCAATACACCTATTATCATTGACGTAACCGGAAATGGTTTTCAAATGACTGATGCCGCCAAGGGAGTTAACTTTGATTTTGACGGCAACTCCGACCATGTGAAGGAGAGGCTGTCATGGATCGCTGCCGGTTCAGATGATGCTTTCCTGGTGCTCGACCGCAACGGTAACGGTTTAATCGACAGCGGCAGAGAACTGTTCGGCAACTTAACTCCTCAGCCAGGCTCCCCTAATCAAAATGGTTTTCTGGCACTGGCTGAGAACGATAAGGCCTCGAAGGGTGGCAACGGCGACGGCCTGATAAATAAGAAGGACAGTATCTTTTCCTCGTTGCGCTTGTGGCAGGACACAAATCACAACGGCATCTCGGAACCGGTTGAGTTATCGACCTTGCCGCAGCTTGGTCTCAAGACTTTAGACCTGTACTACAAAACGTCAAGGCGCACTGATCAGTATGGAAATCAGTTTCGCTATCGCGCCAAGGTGAAAGACACGCATGATGCGCAACTCGGACGCTGGGCGTGGGACGTGTTCTTGGTTAGTAGTCCCTGAGGTCGGGTTGATGGACGCTATTAAAGACAGGCCGGAAGCCTGTCCTACTCAAGGTTGCGCGGGCTTCTTGCTTGGAGGAACAGCGCGTGGGATGTCGCCGTCGTCAAACGGATTTTGCGCGTTCTGCAGCTTGGGCGGACCGCCGCGCAATGCGGGCGGGAGTCTCGTCGGAATGCTGACGGTGGCAATCGGATCGGTGCGGCGCAGAATTGTACCGCCGCGGCCCGCGACCCAGATGTTATAGCCGCCGCGGTAAGCCACGGAAAAAAGCGGCGCGCTCGTTATGGTCGGTTGCATTTCCCAGGTGGCGCCGCCGTCACTGGTGTGAATGATCCGGCCCTGCTCGCCGGTTACCAGCACATCGTCACGCCCGGCTACCGCAGCGGCAAAGAGATTCGTGGTAAACCCGCTCTCCAGATCTTTCCACGTCTCGCCGCCGTCGTCGGTGCGAAGAATTATTCCGCGAGCGCCGACTGCAAACGCCCGCTTATCGTCGGCAAACGCGAGCGCATAGAGCCACTCACGCAGGTTTTTATCAACGCGCTTCCAGGTTTCGCCGCCGTCTTCAGTGCGCAGGATGGTTCCATTTGAACCCACGGCCACGCCATGCAGCGCGTCGGTGAAGCTCACGTCTTCCAGCCAACTGAGCGTATTTGCTTTTTGAAAGCGCCACGTTTGTCCGCCATCTTCAGTGTGCAGAATCACTCCGCGCGCGCCGACGATCCAGCCGCGATCCGGGGTCGCAAAATTAACGCTGAACAGATCTTCTTTCGCTTCGACGAGCACCGGTTCCCAGGTCACACCACTGTTAACGGAGCGAAGAATTGTGCCGCGATCGCCGACCGCGAAACCGAGTTTCTGATTTACAAACTCGATCGCGTTGAGACGGTTGTTGGTTCCCGAAGGACGAACGGTCCAGGTCTTTCCACCGGAACTCGTGAAGAGTATTTTCCCACGCGAGCCGACCGCCCAACCGCGCGAGTTATCTAAAAAGAAAATATGCGAGAGATCTTCACGGCCGCCTTCGGTCAAACGTCGCCAGGAAAATCCGCCATCGTCGGTGCGCACGACCAGGCCGTCGGCCCCGGCAGCCCATCCGACCGACTCGTCGACGAAAAACAGCGTGGTGAGTTTAGGACTGGTGCGAACGTTGACCGGCAACCAAATCGTGCCGCCGTCGGCTGTGGTCAGCACCACGCCGCTCTCGCCCGAAGCCCATCCGTGCAGTTCATCGGTGAAGAAAACTGAAAGCAGATCGGTAGTGACGAGCGCATTCAGCGAGTGCCAGGTTGCGCCGCCGTCATCGGTTTGCAGTATCGTCCCCTGATACCCGACTACCACCGCTCGCCTGGCCGAGACAAAAGAAACTCCGGTTAACAATGGAGTGCCGAAACCACTGCGCGGCTTCCATTCAGCGCCGCCGTTGTTGGTTACCAGCAGTGTGCCTCGCGATCCCACGGCGATGCCTGTCTTCGCATCAACAAATGCGATCGCAAATAAATGCGCGGTGGTGTGTGTGATCTGAGGCTTCCAGGTTAGACCGCCGTCGGTGGTGGCGATGAGCGCGCCGAAGGTCCCGGAGGCCCAGCCGAGCAACGGGTCTCCGGGAGCAAAGGTCAAAGCAAACAGATGGTCCCTCGTGCCCGTGGTCCTGGTCACCCACTTGCTGCCGCCGTTTGCCGTGGTCATGATCACGCCGCGCGCCCCGGAAATCGCCGCGCGTGATTTGTCCTTCACGTAGAGTCCATAGAGCGTCGTGGTTGCCGGCGAGAGTTGTGATTCCCATTCGAACCCGCCGTTGCGCGTGCGAAGAATCGCACCATCGCTCCCGACCGCCCAACCATGTTTCTTGTCAGCGGCAAACCTGATTGAATTAATCGTATTGCCCTGCGGCAGCGGATTCTGCCATTCCCAACCGGAGGATTGCGGCTGTTGGGCCATCCGTGAGGCGGGAAATGCCAGACCAAGACATACCCCCGCGCAGGCCAGCAAAGTTACGCTTAACCGCCCGGCAGGAGACGGCAAAACAAAGCTGACGATTGATTGGAGACGAACCATTTGTGCGGGCACTCTTACAACGTTTCAGCAATAAGGACGAAGCTTATTCTCGGGGAGTCTTTCAGGTTAACAGAAGGCAGAATTATAGAGATCAAGCTGAATGAAAGCTAATCAGCGAAACTTCCGGGCGATCCGCAGATTACACCGATTCCGCAGATTCAAACAGGAGGAATCGGATTGGTTTCTGTATCTGCGTAGTCTGCGTAAGCCAAGCAGAAGCCCGACCGTCAGGAAGGGCTCGCAAGCATTCGACAAAAAGCCCTTCCTGATGGTCAAGCTTCTGCTTGGACCTTTCCTGAGCTGCTGCGATCATTTGATAGCCGGCGCGCGGTAGCCACGCTCAACTCGCCAGCCCTGTGGGCCACGTCGTAGTTTGGCGATCGTCAGCGGGTGAGGTTTACCACAGGCGAGCCAACGCGCCCGCAGATGTCTGTGACCGCGATTAGAGTTTTCCGGTGCGAACACGAATTCAACGCTTTCGGTTATGGTGGAAAGTTCGTCGCCTCCGGAAGCAGGAATGGGATCGGCGCCGCGCTCAACGAAATGAACGTTCAAATAGGCTAGCGGCCAATCACCATTCGCGGGAGGAACAATTGATAGCGCGGTGTCGCTGGCTAGCTCATTACCTTCGCAGTCCAACGCCAGTCCGGGCTCGATGACTATCTGTCCCGAACGGGCTGTTACCCTCAGTCCGGAAACTATTCCGAAACCGTGAAGACGTCGATTGTGTCGGTTGAGTTTTTCGAGAAAGTACTGTTGCTCGAGTTCGAGGTCTGCGGAAGTGATCAGCCTGCCGGGAAAGAAACGAGGCCGTTTGAGTGGCGGTGATTCACTCATAAGCTTCCATCGTCCTCATCTGCAATCACGAGAGCAGCTTCGGTTCCGACCTTATCAATCGCCGCGCGCAAAATTTCTTCGTCGACGTGGCCCGCGGCGGCGATGCGGCGGGCGGCTTTATCGACTGCTTCCTGAACCAGATCGCCGTTGTGGCCGCGCATCCATTCCCATTTCACTTTATGTCTCATCGCGGCTTTGTCGAGGCGCGCCCACCATTCGTGATTGGTCTTGCGGCGGAAGCGCCCACTCATCGTCTCCACCACGTAACGCGAGTCGGTGAATAGATGAACGCTGCAAGGCTCGCGCAAGGATTCCAATCCCAAAGCCGCAGCCGCTACTTCAGCCTGCTGGTTGGTTGCCTGGCCCAGGTAAGCGCCCACCGCGCGCCACACTCCCTTAAACCCAAGCAACGCCACTGCCGCCGCGCGCGTTGAAACTTGCCCGTTGCCAAGACTCGAGCCGTCGCAGACGATCGTGACCTCTTTAAATGGCGTCGACTTATTTTTCTTTCTGGTCGCTTCAGTTGGCATCAACAATCACACAAGATCCGTGCTAGTTCAGAAGTTAAGGTTTGGGCCCGGTTGCCCGGAATACGTCAAATCTTGCCAGGTAGAATTATGGTTTGCCCTGCGTTCGAGTGGATCCGGATCGTTTTTCTAAATTCACGACAATTGATGGTTTCCTTTGAGCAGGGTTCGGTAATTCACTTTCAGCACCGCCAGAAACGCCTCCTGCGGAATTTCCACGCGGCCGACTTTCTTCATGCACTCTCTAAAAAGTTAGGCGGCGCGTAGAAACCGCGTTTACGCAGCGGCTCTGGACCTTGTTGTTCGCACAAGGCCCGCAGGCGTTTCATTGTTGCAGCAGCCTTCAACAAATGAATTGGTTCTGGCAAGGGGCCGATCTCGTTCGTCCACGACGGCGCCTCTTGTTGCAGCCGTAGGGCAAGCAGTTCTATTAACGATGCGGCAGCTGCAAGCGTTTGGAAGTCAACGCCGCTGGGTCGTGGAAAGTCTCTTAGCGTCGGATGCTCGCGCAACAAGTCCTGCGTCAGACTTCTTAGTAACAGAGCATCTTGGTTGATAGCTGCTTTTGCCAGTTGTTCAATCCTTACCACGTAGCGCCTCCCACAAGTCAGCGAAAGCGAACTGCGCTTTTAGTTCGCTGCCTGGAATCAGATAAGGCTCGACTTGCTGCCAAATCTCGATGCGATCTCCCTTCATCTCTTCGAGTAACCGAGAGGCGTCGGCGATAAGGTTGTCATGCTTCCAGGCATTAGTCCGAACAGAAACGCAAATCCTACTCATTCACTTTCAGCACCGCCAGAAACGCTTCCTGCGGAATTTCCACGCGGCCGACTTTCTTCATACGCTTCTTGCCTTCCTTCTGCTTCTCAAGCAGTTTGCGTTTGCGTGAGATGTCGCCGCCGTAGCACTTCGCAATAACATTCTTGCCCATGGCTTTCACAGTTTCGCGTGCGATCACCTTGGCGCCGATAGCCGCTTGAATTGGCACTTCAAAGAGTTGACGCGGAATTAACTCCTTCATTTTCGTCGCCAGGGCTCGACCCTTTGCCGCCGCCGTGTCGCGATGAAGCACCAGCGAGAGTGCGTCGACCGGTTCGCCGGCCACCAGCACGTCAAGCTTGACGAGATCGCTCTCCCAATAGCCGGCGAGGTGGTAATCGAGTGAAGCGTAACCGCGCGAAGTTGATTTCAAACGATCGTAAAAGTCGAGCACGATCTCGTTCAGCGGCAGCTCATACGTGAGCATCACGCGGTTGGCAGTTATGTATTCAAAACCCTTTTGCACGCCGCGCTTTTCTTCGAGCAAGGCGAGGATTCCGCCGAGGTGCTCTTCCGGTGTCAGGATGACGGCACGAATCGCGGGCTCTTCAATTTTAACTATACGACCAGGGTCGGGCATTTTCGCGGGCGAGTCGATTTCCGTGACCTTACCGTCGGTCGTGGTCACGATATAACGCACGCCGGGCGCGGTCGTGATCAGATCGAGATTGAACTCCCGTTCCAAACGCTCCTGCACAATCTCCATGTGCAGCAAACCAAGAAAGCCGCAGCGAAATCCAAAACCCAAAGCGGTCGAAGATTCCGGCTCGTAAAAAAACGAAGCGTCGTTGAGACGGAGTTTATCCATCGCGTCGCGCAACTCTTCATACTGGTTTGTATCGACCGGATAAAGTCCCGCAAACACCATCGGCTTGATTTCCTGATAACCAGGAAACGGTTCCTTCGTCGGCCGCGCGGCTTCGGTAACGGTGTCGCCGATTTGCACGTCAGCAACAGCCTTAATGGACGCCGTGAGAAAGCCGACTTCCCCCACACTCAATTGATCGATGGGCGTCGGTCGCGGGCGGTTTACGCCCAGGGTTTCCACCTGGTAGTC
>DASYMB010000120.1:0-5165 GCA_036009285.1 Pyrinomonadaceae bacterium
TCCGCGCAAGGGTCGGGTGGTGGAGCTGCGTTACTTCGGCGGATTAAGTCTCGAAGAAACGGCGGAGGTCCTTGAGGTATCAACTGTGACCGTGCGCCGCGATTGGCGCGCCGCGAAAGCGTGGCTGTATAGAGCGGTAAATGGTGAAAAGTAAATGGTAGATAGCGACGATCTATTTACCATTCACGATTTACCATTTACCCGCATGTTTTATGACTCCTGAACGATGGCAAAAAGTAGAGCAGGTGTTACAGGGGGCGCTCGATCGGGCGCCGCAGGATCGCGCGTCGTTTCTTGGCGAAGTCTGCGCCGGCGATGATCGGTTGCTGGAGGAAGCAACTTCGCTGATCGACGCTTATGACCAGGCCGGCAATTTCATCGAACAACCGGCGCTAGCACAGGATGCCCGCATTCTGGTGGGCAGTGATCTCGATGACAAAATTGGCAACGAGATTGGTCCATACAAGATACTGCGACGTCTGGGTGTCGGCGGCATGGGCGAAGTTTACCTGGCCCAGGATGCGCGCCTCGACCGCCTGGTCGCTTTAAAGATCTTGCCGGCCTACTTTGCCTCGGACGATACCCGCCTGCGCCGGTTTCACAGAGAGGCGCGGGCCGCTTCGGCTTTGAACCATCCCAACATCCTCACGATTCATGAAGTAGGTAACTCGGCGGGTGTTCCCTATATCTCGACGGAGTTTATCGACGGCGTGACGATTCGCGAATTGGTAACGGAGCAGCCGTTATCGTTTGACGAAATTTTGAATATCGCCGAGCAGGTTGCTTCCGCGCTTGCCGCTGCCCACGCCGCCGGGATTGTCCACCGCGACATCAAGCCGGAGAACATCATGCGCCGGACCGATGGCCTGGTGAAGATTCTGGATTTCGGTATCGCGAAACTGGTGGAGCCCGAGTCTTCAGGTTACTTAAACGAGACCCAAGCCGGCTTCAGCACCCACACCGAAGCGGGTCTGGTGATGGGAACGGTCCATTACATGTCGCCTGAGCAAGCTCGTGGATTGCCCGTGGACGAACGCACCGACATCTGGAGTTTAGGCGTCGTGCTTTACGAAACGCTGGCGCAGCGTCTGCCGTTTACCGGAGCGACGCGGATGGACGCAATGGTTGCGATTCTCGATCGCGATCCCGCGCCGCTGTCCGAAGTTTCCAATCATCCGACGTCGCGGCCTCTGGCGGAGATCGTCAACAAGTGTCTGCGCAAGGAAATGGCTGAGCGCTATCGCACTGCGAATGAGTTGCTTGCGGAACTCAAAAACATCCGAGACCACGTCACGAGCGGTGGTTACTTTGGGAGTTCGGTGAATCAGGAACTTGACGAACGCGGTAGCGCCGGCACCTCCGTTCGAGAAGAAGGGGAGCGCAGCGCTGCTGGGGGGTTAACAAACCGTCATTTATCTCGACGATATCTTTGGCCGGTGCTCTCGCTGATTGTGGTCGTGTTGGCGACAACAACCGGCACTATTCTTTTCCGGCGTTCGGCGCCGCGGACGCAATCGAGTGTTCCTAACGAAACGCAAGCCTCCGCCACAAGCGGAAAACTTTATTCGCAAATGACCGAAGCGCAGCAACTCGCTTTTGTTAAAGAACAGGAGCAGCGGATTTCGGCAATGATGGGCGACCGGCCGGCGAAGCTGAATGAAGAAGCCCTGCGCGCAATCAAGCTGTACGTGGATCGCTATGTCGCGCGGAAGGAAAGCGCGGACGGCGCCGAGAGTCTAAAAGATATCTATGCCCGGGCCCCGCGCTATGTGCCGCTAATTGCGCGTTCATTTGCGGCGCGCAAGGTTCCGGTGATCATCGGCATTTATTTGCCCATGATCGAATCGGCGTACCGACCATGTTTTGAGAGTGGTTACGGTGCGAAGGGTCTGTTTCAATTTTTACCGCAGACTGCGAAGGTCTATGGCGTTTCGCGCGACGAGATGTGCGACGCGGAAAAGATGACGCCCGCGGCGGCACACTACATTGCAGATCATATGGCCGAACTCGGAGACGATGCGGAGAGCATGACCCTGGTGCTGCTCAGTTACAACCGCGGCGCAACCTGGGTGCGATCGACATTGCGCGAACTGCGAGACACGGATGATTACCAGAGAAACTTCTGGACGCTGTTTGCACATCGTGGCGAGCTTGACGAGAGCTTTCGCAGAGAAAGCGCCGGTTACGTGCCTAACTTCTTCGCCGCCGCGATCATTGGCGAGAATCCGCATACGTTTGATTTGCCGATGCCGCCGCTGTCGGAGACAGCGAGCAATGGGCGGTAGGTGTCAGAACCACCTGCGTGAGCGGGTGGCCGAGGGTCGAAGCAAGGCTGAGCTGGGCAACCCGCTCACGCAGATGGTTCTGACACACTGCATCCGTTCTTCAGTGTTTCACGAAGATGTCTTCTTTATCGCGAGCGCTCGAGACAGTGGAGCCGCCGCCGGGCGTCTGGCGCATCGTACTCATCGCTTGCTCGGCCGAGAGAATTCCGGAGACGCGCATTCTAAACTCATCAATATTAGTGGCGTTGTGCAGCGCTTCTTCCATCGATATTAGTCCCGCCTGGACCAGATGAAATAGCGACTGATCGAAAGTTTGCATGCCATACTGCGAGGACCCGGCGGCGATTGCTTCACGTATCAAGTAGGTCTTTTCTTCGTTGATGATGTAATCGCGAATCAACGCCGTCGAGACCATCACTTCAACCGCCGGCACGCGACCGGCGCCTTTGGCGGCGCGGACCAGTCTCATCGAGACAACCGCTTTCAAAATGCCGGCGAGCTGGATGCGGACGGATTTTTGTTGATGCGAGGGGAACGACGAAACGATGCGCATCACCGTTTCGGTGGCATCGAGCGTATGAAGCGTCGAGAGCACCAGGTGGCCAGTCTCCGCCGCAGTCAGCGCCGTTTCAATAGTTTCGTAGTCGCGCATCTCGCCCACCAGGATCACGTCCGGATCTTGTCGCAGCGCGCCGCGTAAGGCCTCGGCGAATGACCTGGTATCGACGTCGATCTCGCGTTGCGTCACAAACGAAAGCTTGTCGCGATGCAGAAACTCGATCGGGTCTTCGATGGTAACGATGTGTCCGCTGCGGCGCGCATTTATTCTGTCGATCATCGCGGCCAGGGTCGTAGACTTACCCGACCCAGTGGCGCCGGTAACGAGGATCAAGCCGCGGCGTTCCCCGGTAATGCGATCGATCACTGGGGGCAATCCCAGCTCTGCTGAGTTTCTTGTTTGGTCGGGGATGACGCGCAGGACCACGCTTACCGTGCCGCGCTGCTGAAAGATGTTCGCGCGAAATCTGCCGAGCCCCGGGACACCGTAGCCGATATCAACTTCGGAGACTTCCTTGAAGCGTTGCTTTTGGCGATTCGACATCATGGCAAACGCCATGTCGAGAGTGTCTTCCTGCTTGAGGCGCGGAGCATCCGCGATGGGGTGGAGTTCGCCGGCGATGCGCATGACGGGAAACGCTCCGACTTTGAGGTGAAGGTCAGACGCGCCGTGACCGGCAGCAACTCGTAGGAGATCGTCAATTTTTACGGACATAGAGGGAGGGACCTTTCGAAACGTTAAAAACCGGAACCGTTTGGCTGGTTGAATTTTGCGCTGGAAGGAGCGCTAGCGAAAACTCGCGGGGCGCATCACCGCGACCGAAGGCGGGTAACGCTGTTTCAGAATATAGCCCGTCAGAACGAGCAGCGTCAACGAAATTAACTGTTTTGGCCGGTTTCGAGAGAATCAGGACCGCGTTTCGCCGGTGCGCCGTTGGGCCCGTTGCCGTCGCAGCTTTTGATTTGCAGCGTCCTGACGATAGCGTTTTTCATCCCGCATTTGATTAAGAAAACGGCGCGCGAAGCACCAGGAGAGCACGATCACCGACAACCCAAAAATGGAGGAGAGGAGTTCCATAAGCGTAAAGCGAAGTTAATAAAAACTGGCGGACCGCGAGAATGCCCGGGGGATTAGTCAATTGCGTTGGCCGCTGTCTGAAACTTCATGACAGGCTCGGCTGCTTGATTACTGACGCTCACATCCGTCACATTTTCCGGTTGCGAGCCGTTGCTGCCCGGTTGGGAGCTGCCGGCTGCGTTTACATATGTCAGCCAGTCCCCGGGAGCTTTCCTTTCACCCTTGGTAATCTCAAAAAATGCTTTCTGAATTTTTTCAGTTATTGGACCACGACCACCGGCCCCGACCGTAATGTGATCGACTGAGCGGATGGGAGTGATCTCGGCCGCCGTGCCGGAAAAGAAAAGTTCGTCGGCGACGTAAAGCGCGGCACGTTGAACGCTTCGCTCTTTCACGGTGATCCCCAACTCCTGGCAAATTTGAATCACGCTGTCGCGCGTAATGCCGGCCAGAATTGAAGAGGAGAGTGGCGGCGTCAAGACCATGCCGTTGCTCACTGTAAAAATATTCTCGCCCGAACCTTCGGAAACGTAGCCGCGATCATCCAGCGCGATGCCTTCAGCGAAGCCATTGAGCAACGCCTCCATTTTGATCAACTGGGAGTTCATGTAGTTTGCACCGCTCTTGGCCATCGCGGGCATAGAGTTTGGCGTCAGCCGGTTCCAGGTCGAGACGCAGACGTCCACACCTTTTTCGATCGCTTCGTCTCCGAGATACTTGCCCCAATCCCAGGCCCCGATGTAACAAGCCAGCGGGTTAGGAAAAGGATTGACTCCGAAGGCGGGCCGATTTTCGTCGAGACTTCGGAAAAGGATGGGCCTGATATAGCACTGGGCCAGGCCGCTGCGTTTCACCAACTCCACGGAGGCATCACATAATTCAGTCAGGTTCCAGGTATGATCCATGCGGTAAATTTTCGCCGAATTCAGAAACCGCTGCATGTGTTCCTTCAAACGGAAGATCGCCGGCCCCTGTTTAGTCGCATAACAACGGATGCCCTCAAAGATGCTCGATCCATAATGAAGAACGTGAGACATCACGTGCACGCGCGCGTCGTTCCAGGCTATGAATTGGCCGTCGTGCCAAACGACCTCGCAAATGCTGGGAGTGGCCACATCTTTCGCTTTGTCTTCTTTTGAGAACATGCTGCTCTACTCCTTTAGATCAATTTCCGGAAAACTGACAGCGAGGAAACTCGAAACTTCAAGACGTACGCAAACAGGTGAAAGCTATTCTACAGGAAG
>DASYMB010000121.1:0-5171 GCA_036009285.1 Pyrinomonadaceae bacterium
GGGCCGAAGATGATAAATTGGTGATCACTATTTCGAGTCGAGGCATCTTGCCGTCGAACATCTCCGGGGACATTCAGGGACCAGCAGCGCCAACTGAAGCTGACGCAACCGATGACCGCCGCGGCTGGGGCTTGAAACTGATCAAGACGCTGATGGATGAAGTTGAGTTTGAGCGCGTCGACGAAGGAACCAGCCTGCGCATGACCAAGTATCTTCGCAAGGGTGCCTGAGTAAACGGGAGGCAGACTGCAGGAGCAGTCGGCAGGTAAAAATAAGGTCTTCCTGCCGAGTGCCGTGCCGCCTGCTCCTGATTTCATTGCCGACTGCCACTGCTGTCTGCTCCAGTTTTTATTTATGGCTGAATCGATCAAATCGAATGTTCGCTCGCATTGCGTCGGTACCACCGCCGTCGTGTACGCCAGCGATTATCTAAACAAACTCACGGGCGAAAGAATCGAGCGGGAGTGTAAGAAGCAACTTGATTCCGGCGCGCGTGCCCTGGTGATCGACTTCAGCGACACTGAGCTGGTTAATAGTATCGGGATTTCAATTCTGCTTGGCATCATCGATATCGCCGAAAAGAGCGGCGCGATGGTCGTATTTTCTGACGTGAACAGTGAGACGGTCCAACTCTTCGAGATGCTGGGACTGACGCGCCACGTCGTGCTCGCTAAAAATGAACAGGAAGCTCTCTCCAGTCTCTCCTCCCCCCCGACACAAACTCAGGCTATGGGCCATTAGTTCTAAAGATGGTTTTCGGGCTTTGGCCTCGGGTCTTTGCGCTTTGCTCTTTGTACTTGGTACTTTGTTCTTGAAACTTTGAGCATCGTTGGTTTCGGGGATCGCGCCCGCAACGCTAAACTATAAAGTTCGAAGCACTAAGTTCCAAGAACAAAGTCCAAAGAACCAAGACCAAAGTCCCAAGACCAAAGTCCCAAGACCAAAGTCCTGAGATCATTAATGGAAACAAACACCCAAAAGCTTATTCACTCCTTCGGCGCGCTTGCCGACCTCGGTCAGGAAATTGCTGATGCCGGCGACTTCATCGAGATGGTGCGCACGTCTCTGCACTTACTCCTCGGCACGCTCGCCATTCGCCGCGGCGCTGTGCTCGAGTTGCCGTCGCATCTGGAACGAACAAACTGCCTCGCGACCTGGGGCCTCAGCCCGGACTATGGCGTCGAGTTTCTGATAGATGCAGAAACTAAAAACGCGCTTGCGAGTTTCACTAAAGGAGTGTTTGGAGGCGATGAACCCGGCGTAGACCACGAAGGTTCTCTGTATCAAGCCCTCGATGGTCTGCGCACACAGGAAATCGAGTTGATCGTGCCGATGATTGTGCGTGGGAAACTGACCGGTCTGGTTGCGCTCGGTGGCAAGGCTAGTGGTGAACAGTTTACCTCGGACGATCTTGAAGTCATTCAAGCGATGGTAAGACACATCGGAGTCGGCATTCACACGCATCGCCTGTTAGCGGAAGTGAAGCAGCAGGCCGGAGACAACCGCCGGCTCTATTTCGATCTGCGCGCCATCTATCGCGACACGGTGCGAGCGTTTGCCGCCGCCATCGACATCAAGGACAAGTACACGCAGGGCCATTCGGAACGCGTCGGCAAGTATAGCGAGATCATCGCGCGCGAGATGGGCTGGGGTGAGGAGGAAGTGGAAGGCATGGCCATCGCCGGTTACCTACACGACGTCGGCAAGCTGGTGGTGGAGCGCGACATTATCAACGCGCCTTACAAGATCGATGCGAAGCAGTCGAGCGAACTAAACCGCCATCCCGGCGCCGGCTTCGACATCCTTTCGCCGATTCATCATCCCTACGCCGACATTCCGCTCATGGCGAAGTATCACCACGAACGCATGGACGGCCGCGGCTATCCGGACGGCCTCACTGATTTAGAAATTCCGATCGGTGCAAAGATCGTCACCATGGCAGACTCGTTCGACGCGATGACCACGGATCGGCCTTACAAAACACGCCGCACATTTGATGAAGTGATTGTCGACCTGCGTCGCAACACCGGAACGCAATTCGATCCGGTCGTAGTTGCTGCGTTTTGTCGCGCGCTGTTGAAGGAGTTGAATGGTGAAACAAAAGAACGCAAATTCCTGAAGATGCTCGGCAAGAACTACCTCGACGCGCAGAAAGACGCTCCACTCCTGATTGAACTACTCTCCGAACTCGATCCGAATGCACAAACTGCCACAGCCCGCGGCGTTTGATCTGTCCAACCCGCACGGTTCGCTCCCAAACACGATCATGATCAGGCGGCCACCTATGTATTCTTCCACCTGGGCCAGTGGTAATCCGAGGGTGCTCTTCAACCCGGAGGGTTATGCGAAAGTAGCGGCCGGTGATAATCCGACGGGTGCTCTTCAACCCGGAGGGTTATAAGAAAGTAGCCGGTGGTTGAAGCGAAGCGTAAACCACCGGACAAGATACATTCGTGCATCCGCGCCCCAAAGGGCGTGCCCGGTTCTTTCTGGCACCCTTCCAGGGTGCGGAATCATTCGTTGGCGTTCCGGTGGTCTGCGCTTCGCTTCAACCACCGGCTACTATCTGGCACCCTTCCAGCCTGCAGACTATTACACGTGCTGCTTTCGCCCTAATGAAGATCCGAAGGTGGTCTGTTCAGGATGATGCCGAGGCTCTTGCATCGTGACTACTCTGTATGTTTCAAGGATTGAAAACGAAAGAACGCGCGGTCGCACGCATGCTCGGCAGGAGCAAGCTCGGCACCGCAGGAGGCTCCACTAACCGCTCCGCGCACTTATTTGAGTTGGGAACTTTGAAAGCTACCGCGGCTGGATGCGGAGGACGAAGTTGCAGATAGCGATCTTTTGATCGGGTTGAACTTCGGTGCGTTCTTCGCGGGGAAGCTCGCGGCCGGCGACGAGGGTGGGGTTCCGGCCTTTGGAAATTAACCAGTAGCGACCGTCGTTCTCGCGCGTGAGTAGCGCATGCACGCGGCTGATCTCCGGATCGCCTTTCAACGGTAAGTCAACGGTGATCGAACGGGAGCCCCGTCCGATCGTGATCTCCGGTTTAGTAATCGGCACGACCGACTCACGCACGCCGTCTTTCCATATTTCAACTGAGTACAGCGTCTTGATTCGCGGACGCACGACAGTCTGTTCGCCGAGCTCACCGGTTCCGCTGGGTTCACCATCGTCGCCTTCTTCGGTATCGCCGCGGCTGCCGTCGGCGCGCTCGCGAATAGTGTCGTTGAAATTGACGGCCTGCGATCCGGGCTGCGATTCAGGTTGGGAAGCGCCGACGCGCGCGTTTACCTGCGTATGGCCGCTCTCGGTTTCATCCCAGACAGCCTGAACGCGAAACTGTCCTTTCTCGAGGGTGCCGTCGACGCGCAACTCCACCGCAAACGATTTCGCGGCCAGTTGATTCGAGCCGCTCAACTCGCGCGCGCGTTCCGAGAGCACATGAAACAGTCCCTGCTCGAGCCCCCTGCGCTTGTCGCCCTGCCAGTCCTTATCATCTTCAGCGCTGAGGTAGACCACGTACTCGCGCGGGATGTAGGTGAGCCCGCCGGGAGGCGTGAACATCTCGCGCTGCATCACGGCTTCAACCTCGCGCGCGATCTTCACGAGGAATTCTTCCCAGATGCGCCGCGGCTTGGAATGCTCGTCCGCAGCCTCGACCAGGTCTTCACTCTGCGCACCGTCGATCCATTTTCTTATTGATTCAAGCAGGCCCATAGTTGGTGAATAGTAAATGGTAAATAGTGAATAGGTAAAACGGCCTCAGGTCTTGGGTTTGGTCTTCGTAAAGCGAACTGTTAGTTTGCAGTTGAAGCGTTGTCACTCAGTTGAGAGCTTCCGCTACCTCGCAAACTAACAGTTTGCTTTACAAAGAGAGAAGACCAAAAAAGCTAAGACCAGTTTTTACTCGAACTTAACAAACTTCTTGTTGATCCAGCCCCGGTCAGATGTAAACGGATCCTGTTTAGCGCGCCCGTGTTGCAAGACCTGCACTTCATACCAGTTGTCGCTCGTCGCCAAAATCTTAATCCGCGAGCCGGCCTCGGCCACGCCGATGGGTGCATTTGCGACGCTGGAGCCGGAACGCAGATTCACATCCGTTGTTGTAACACCTTCGCGGCCGATTATGAAAACGTCCGAGAGCAGCGGCAGCCCGACAAAGGGATTCCAATGTGAAGTGACGTACTTGTGCGTGGCCAAAAGCATTCCGGAGAAAAGCAGCACCAATAGCGCTGCCACCAGATACGGCCGCGCCCGACGCGGCGCAACCTCGCGTCTTTGATGGCGCTTCTGCGGCTTGTACTCGGGACGTTCCGCCAGAGGTCTGACGACACGCGCATCATCTGTTAAGGCTGCGATTCTTTGTGTCGCCGTTGGCCCTTGCCGAAATTTTTCACGGGCTCTCGAATCTGCCTCGCTCACCGGCACAACGATCTTTGGTCGCCTTACTGCGGCCGCGTCTGCCGGCGGCGTTGCTGGTGGATACATCACCGGAACGTGCGGCGTGCTTACCGGCGCAAAGCGAGGCTGCGGCGGCGCCTTGGTAAACTCTTCCGGTTCGACACTCAAATCGGAACTGGGCCGGCGGCGTGGCTCGCCCGTCGCGGTGCTCAGAGCTTCCAGCATTCGCGTAGGCGGGAGCGCTGCATCCGCGAGATCATCCCAAAACTCCTGCACCGTCTGGTAACGGCGATCGGGACGAATTTGCGTCGCCTTTTCCAGGACCTGCAGTACCGGCGCAGACCAATACTCACTACTAACAGCGGCGGGCATTTCCTTTATCGAATGTTGCGCGAACCTTCGCGGCGACTCGCCTGCCAGCAGCGCGTAGGTAGTCTTTGCGAGTGAATAGATATCAGCGGCCGGTGTCAGGTGATCGCCGCCCGCAGCAATCAAACCAAGGTCCAACGATCCGGTTTGCACCAGGGGGTTGTGTTCGGGCGCGGCGTAAATATTCGTGCCCACGCGGGTGATGGCGCCTTCGGTCGCTTCCAGGCGCGCCACGCCGAAGTCTGCAATCTTGACGACTTCGCGATCGGCCGTGAGCAGAAGATTCTGCGGTTTGATGTCGCGATGGATTACGCCACACTCGTGCGCGTAAGCCAGTCCGGAACAGACCTGCTCGAGATAAAACAGGGTCTTCTCGATCGATAAAGGATGACTAC
>DASYMB010000122.1:0-7621 GCA_036009285.1 Pyrinomonadaceae bacterium
CAGGGAAATCTTGCTGTCGGCTACAGCGCTTCGAGCGCATCGATCAACCCGCAGATCCGCTACGCCGGACGGCTCTTAACCGACCCACTCAATGCGCTGACTCAGGGTGAAACAACGCTCTTTGCCGGCGCGGGCAGCCAAACCGGCACCCTTACTCGTTGGGGAGATTACAGCGATCTTACAGTTGACCCGGTCGATGATTGTACTTTCTGGTATACGCAGCAGTACATCCCCTCGAACGGCAGCAACAATTGGCGCACGCGCATCGGCGCCTTCAAGTTTGCGCAATGCGGCGGTTCGCCAACACCAACGCCGACACCAACACCCACACCGCCGCCGCCTTCGCAGTTGCTGTTGAATCCAGGCTTCGAATCCGGCAACGTTAACTGGGTAGGAACCACCGGGGTTATTACTAATTCAACCTCACGCACCCCGCGAACCGGTTCATGGTATGCGTGGCTTGATGGTTACGGCACCACGCACACCGACAGTCTTTATCAGCAGGTCGCGATTCCCGCTAGTGCCACTTCGGCGACGCTCAACTTCTATCTGAAGATTGACACCGCCGAGACAACCACTACAACGGCCTTCGACACTTTGAAGGTGCAAATTCGTAATTCGAGTAATACGGTCTTAGCGACGCTGGCGACCTACTCGAATCTCAACAAGGGCACCGTGTATCTGCTGAAGTCGTTTGACGTTACTGCGTACAAGGGGCAAACGATTCGAGTCTACTTCCTCGGAGTCGAAGACAGTTCACTGCAGACATCGTTCTTAATAGACGACACTGCGCTGAACGTGCAATAAGCACCTAAACCAAACTGGTGCGGGCTCGAGCAGAAAACGAGTTTCGCGCGAACAATTGAACGAGGCCGCTCGATCTAATTCGGGCGGCCTCGTTCTTTGGCCGAAGTCCTATGGGTGGCCAGTTGCGGCGAGGCGATGAAGTCAGTACCACCTCACAGTAGCGGGTGGGTTATCGATGGGGCTGCTATGACGCCGAGAGGATCTGGTTTTGCCGAGGGATATTGTTCGGGAGCAGACCCACCCGCGAGGTGGTACTGACGTCATTGCTTTTGAACCCTCCTTTTCTGGCAACACACTAATGGAGCACTACCCAAAATCAGGTAGTGGCCTAGTTTGAAATCCTCTGTGTACCCTCCGTGTCCTCTGTGACTCTGTGGCGAGTATTTGCTTACGCTTGATCACCGCAGAGTCACAGAGGACGCAGAGATAACACAGAGAAACACTGAAATTAGGCCACTACCCAAAATCACCGCCGCTTGATCTCGTCGCCACGCGCCTTTAGGATTGCGGACTCGTTGGAACACACCGGAGGGCATTCGAGTTTTGTGGAAAGCATTCATGCACGGTCGCGAACGCGCGCATCACGAGCGGGACAATAACCGCCTGGTGCGTCCATTCGACTGGGGACTTTCATTCATTAGCGATCATGTGAACGGCGACGACCCGCGCGATGTGCTGCGCGATCACACCGCGCAAGCGATGGCGAGCAGTGCAGACTTCTACGCCTTGCCTGAAATAACAGACTTTCAACTGACCGGCGACGAGCTATCCTGGACCAGCGCTATTCACACGCCTTCTCTGGAAAACAACTTAGCTCGTGCGCGCTTCTTTCCCGCCCCGACAAAGAAGCAGCGGCAACCGCGGGCAGCCGTGGTTGTACTGCCGCAGTGGAATGCGCAACCCGACAGTCACGTTGAAGCGTGCCGGATTTTCAATTTCATCGGGATGTCGGCACTGCGTTTGACGCTTCCCTACCACGAAGAGCGCCGGCCGCCTGAACTCGAGCGGGCCGACCATCTGGTAAGTACAAACGTCGGCCGCACGATTCAATCAATGCGACAGGCAGTGCTTGATACGCGCGCCGCGGTGCGCTGGTTAAAGGATTCGGGATACGAACGTATCGGGATCTTAGGGACCAGCGTTGGCTCGTGCATCGCCTTCCTCACCTTCGCCCATGAGCCGCTGATTGACGCGGGCACTTTTAACCACGTCTCTGGTTATGTAGCCGACGTCGCGTGGCGCGGTTTATCCACCAGGCATCTGCGCGAAGGTTTCGCTAATCACTTAACTCTGGAGGAACTGCGCGAGTATTGGAGTCCAATCAGTCCGGCGCCCTTCATCTCGCGCCTGCCGCAACTGCGCCCGCGTCCCATGAGATTCATTGCCGCCCGCTACGACCTGACGTTTCCACTCGATCTCACTGAGGAAACGATTGCGGAGGCGCAGCGCCACAATTTGCCGCTCGATGTGGTCTGGCTTTCGTGCGGGCATTACACGATGGCGTCGCTGCCCTGGAAGGCGATCGATGCCTGGAAGATCGCGACGTTTATGCGCAAGCATCTGTAAACTTCCCAGAAGAAGTAATCCGCAGCTTACGCAGATAACACGGCACGGCTGATCAGCAGTTGTTTCGGAATGAATCATTCAACCAGCCTGCTCCGCAGGCTCGTTGAATGCTTTCGCTTATCATGCCTTCATCCATAAAGCACGTTCTCGATCAACTCGACGCACTGAAGAGTCGCTTCGGTTCTCGCGAACATAGCAGCGTCACGCCGATTCTTTCGCGCCTCTCTCGCCTGCGGTTCAGCGATGCGGAGACGTTGCTTCGTTATCACGAAATACTGCTCTTCCTTCGTGCCTACCCGCAGAGCGAAGACATTCTGCGATTCGCTGACCGAGAACTTTCTAAGTTCGCCGAGCGGGTCCAGCAACTCGAAACGACTGGCGCGGACCTGAGCGTTCTCGAACACCCGGAAGCTTCGGGAATCGCGGGCATGTCTGTCACGGACACGTTTAGTTATTACATCGTTCGCTGGCTCGTTCGAAGTCCGGCCGGGCGCGTCGCGCTTGATTGGGATTGGTTCGAGGACGAAAACCGTTTGGCGGAAACCTGGCCTCGCTTCATGCCGCTGCTCGAAGAGGACGCGTCGGTCGAAGCTAATGTTCCTTACCGCGAATGGCTGCAAGCGGCTGCTGGAAGTAAACGTCGCGAGCTTTCCTGGTTGATGCGGCAGTTCGATCGCTTACAACGCGCCGACAAAGAGAAGGCCGAACTCTACGACTCACAAAAGCTCTACGTGAACTGGACACCTTCATATCGCGAGTCGCGTAGCGGCATGCGTCTCCCGTCGAAAAAGATTTTCTATCATCGCGATCCGCTCATCCAGCGAAGAGATATTTCACTGAGGCGCGAACTCGAACAGCCTGCGCCGCCGCTGAAACAACTTTCGGCAAAACAGGGCGAGGCAATTCTGAACCTGACCCGCGCCGCTTCGACCATTCGCTATCGCGAGCTTTACGGGTTTACTCACGGAGATCTGCGTAGAGTCTTGAAAACAAATCTGGGACGTGGCGTCGATCTCTTCATCATCGGATTGCCGTCCGGAAAACGTTTGCCGCTGCGCGCCTATCACGCGGCCATGATCTTCAAAAATGGAGTTCCCGTAGGCTACTTTGAGGGCATCTCCCTGTTTGAGCGAATGGAGAGCGGCTTCAATCTTTACTACACCTTTCGTGACGGAGAAACTGCGTGGCTATACGCGCGCTTGCTCAACACTTTCCATCATCTGTTGGGCGTAACCGCCTTCTCCATCGATCCGTATCAAATCGGTTACGAGAACGAGGAAGGCATCGAGTCAGGCGCATTCTGGTTTTATCGCAAGCTTGGTTTTCGTCCGACGAGACCTGAAGTAACGAAGCTTGTCTTAAGCGAGGAAAAGAAAATTGCTTCTCGTAAAAACTATCGCACCAACGCCAGAACGCTTCGGAAGCTGGCGGAAGGCCCGATGATTTTCGAACTGGAGAAGTCTCCCGGCAACTCGAAAGCAGGCGACTGGGATCGGTTTCAAGTTAGAAGCATTGGCCTGTCTGTCCAACGACAGATGTCCGCAAGGCATGGAGGCAACGCCGAGACACTCCGATCGGCGGCGATCAGAGATTTGACGCGCGTATTGGGAACGCGCCTTGAGAAATTTTGGAAGATTGAGTCGGATACGTTGAGCGACTTCGCCGTGGCGCTGTCGCTGGTTGAGGATCTCGATGATTGGAGGCCCCCTGAAAAACAAGCGTTAGCCCACATCATCCATGCAAAGGCGACTCAGGATGAGAGTTCATACCTAAAACTCATGCAGAAGCATACGCGCTTGCGCCGCGCGCTGATCGAGCTCGGATCGCTGTAGTAGAACATCATCGAACTCTCTAAGCTCGTGGACTGTCTAAGGTCGAGAAGGCGGGCTTGCCCCCTCTTAACGGCTCCGCCGTCTGATGTGCGGTGGTGGATTCGCCCCACCGGCACCGGTACTTTCAATTTGGGGCTGCGCCCCGAGGCATAGCTCCAAAATCTTTGAGCCGCACCGGAAGGTCAGAGACCTTCCGCACATCAGGCGGCAAAGCTGCGATACACTAAGTACCCCTTCAACCTCGAATAATACCTATCTTGAAATCTCTTAATCCTGGGATTCTTTGCACACCTGCAAACGGTGCTCGAAAATCTTGTCCTCGGAAAAGTTTTCCAGCTTCTGAAAATATTCCGCGGATCGGTCCAGCGCTTTTGCCGGGACCAGTCCGACAATTTCCGTGCTGACAATCTCCACGCCCATCCGCTCAGCCTCGCGGCGCACAGCTTCGTAGGCTTGCGCGATGCCGGTCACTTCGTAGTTCACAATGTTCATCGACACCTGGGCCAGACCGCGCGAGCTCAACTCAAAACCGAGCGCCTTCAGAAACGGTAGTCCTCCATGTCGCGCCCGCACAACGCGCGCGATGTTCCGGGCGATCGAGACATCGGTGGTGCGCAGGTTGACATTGAAAGCAATTAGGAACGGGCGCGCGCCAATCGCTATCGCTCCGGCAGTTTCATGAACTCGGCGCGGGCCAAGATCAGGAGCGCGGGTCGGATCCACGGCTATTTGTTCACGCAACAGCTCCAGCGCGCCGCGCCTCACGTCCTCGAGGTTTACCCGATCCGTCCTCAACGCGGCGCGCTCATAGAAGAAGACCGGAATCGAGAGTTCGCGCGCAATACGCTCGCCGGCGCGATGCGCTAATGCCGCACACTCTGCCATCGTCACGCCGCTTATTGGAATGAACGGCAACACATCGGTGGCGCCGAGGCGTGGATGAACTCCGACGTGCCCGCGCATGTCGATGAGTTCCGCCGCCAGCTCGACGGTCCTGACTGCGGCCTCGACAATCACCGCCGGCGCGGCCACAAACGTGATCACCGAACGGTTATGATCCGGATCGATATGCGTGTCGAGCACGCAGGCAGTGGGCACGGAAGAGATCCGGAGCGCCAGGCGCTCGACGGTTTCAATCTTGCGACCTTCGCTGAAGTTTGGTACACACTCAACGAGAGCATTGCCCATTTTCGATTGCCGATTGCCGATTAATCAGTCTCGCGTTGGCAAGAGTCTTCGTAGAACTCCGCATCGTAAATCGGCAATCGGCAATTGGCAATCGGCAATTTTGAAATGATCGATCGTTTCATCGAAAAACATAAGACCGCCTGGCAGCGGCTGGAAGATCTGCTGAAGTTGCTCGACGGCAGCTCGCTGCGCCGCCTGCATCGCGAGGAGGTGCGCGAGCTGGGGCGAATTTATCGACGCACCGCTTCCGATCTCGCCATTGCCCGCGCCGAGTCGCGCGATCCTCGACTGATCAATTACCTGAACAGTCTCGTCATTCGCGCGCATGGGCGAATCTATCAAGCCGATGCGCAGGGCGGCTCGCGCATCAAGGAGTTTTTTGCGCGTGACTTTCCGCAAACGTTTCGCCGCACGTGGGCGTACACCGCAGTTTCATTCAGCGTGTTTGCGTTGTTCGCGGTAATCGGATTTTTCGGCACTAAGTATGATCCTGAATTTTCAGAACTGATGGGCGTGCCGCCGGCGTGGCGTGAAATGAATATCGAAACCAAAAACCACTGGTGGGAAGATCTGAACGACGCGAACCAGGTTGGCGCCAGCGCAATCCTCACCAACAATATTCAGGTGACGATCTACACCTTTGCCTTTGGGGCCCTGTTTGGCGTTGGCACGTTGTTTTACCTCGCCTACAACGGCGCCAACATAGCCTCGGTGCTGGCGTTGACCTACAAAGCCGGCTTCGGCAACGACCTGGTCACATTCATGGTCGGTCACGGAGTGATAGAGCTCTCGTGCGTCTTTATTGCGGGCGGCGCGGGCTTGTTGATCGGAAGTGCCCTGGTTATGCCGGGCGATCTTTCGCGCGCCGACGCACTGAAGAGTCGCGGCAAGGAGGCGGTGCGGTTGATGATGGGGGTTGCAGTGTTACTCGTATTGGCCGGCATCATCGAAGGGTTTATCTCACCAGCGCCGATTCGCCCGGCGATCAAGTTCAGCATTGCCGCGATCACGGGACTGGCGCTGTATTCGTACTTACTAATCGCGGGCCGCGAAGCATCGGGGTGAAAAGGGAAAAAGGAAAGCGCTAAGGATGGCGCCGAGTTTTGCTTTGCAGACTGCAAGAGCGGGGGCGAGCCCGCCTTCCCGACCTGGAGGCTTTCCTGGTGAGCATTTTTATCTTGTTTTGAAAGCCCTTCGAGCTTCTTTGAAAGCCTCTCCGCGTGGCATCGGGCACTCAACTGTGTGAAGCTCGGGGTTAGGAAGGCGGGCTTGCCCCGCTCTTACTCGATCCGCCTGCCTCAGTGTAAAGCAAACTGTTAGTTTGCATTCTTCGCTGCGCTTGAGGCTCCCGGATCATCGCAAACTAACAGTTCGCTTTACAGCTTATGAGTCTTATAGCAACCCCCTCTCTTTAACTTGCAGATATTTTTCCAATATCGCCGGCGCGAGCGCTGCTGCGGTGACATCGAGAGCGAGTCCTCCCTGCGATTCCACCAGCCGCAGTGCAGTCTCTCTCAGGTACATAATTTCTTCAGCCACCGATTGTGTAAAAAGGTCGCGAACGTTTTCCGGCGGACTGCTTACCACTGCCCTTAGATCGCGATCGGCGATCGTTACCACCAGGGGAAGATGCCGGGGGCGAAGCAAGCGAAGCGAAGTCAGCAATTCTTTCGAGCCTTCCTCATCGACCAGATCCGTCAGCAGGATGACGAGCGAGCGGCGTTTGCTGTTTGCGGCAATAAACTCAAACGCACGCGAGTAAGACGGCTCAATCATTTCCGGCTCGACTGAATAGAGCGCCTCGAGCGCGGCATCCATGTGGTCATGGCCGCGGCCGGGCGGCAAAAAACTTTTGATTTTGCGGCCGAACACGAGCAGTCCGGCGTTGTCACCAGCCCTGGCCGCCGCCGACATCAGCGCCAGCGTCGCGTGGACCGCGGAGTCTAACTTTGTTTCCTGATCGATGCGCGCTGTCATCAGGCGCCCGCCGTCGATCGCGATCAGAATCGTCTGATCGCGTTCGATTTGATACTGGCGCGTCGTCAACTTTCCGCGCCGCGCCGTCGCCGACCAGGAGATGTGCCGCAACTCATCGCCCCGCACGTAATCGCGCAGCGACTCAAACTCGCGGCCCTCACCACGCCATGATGTCTTGCGATGTGAAGAGACGAGAGAACGCGCGCCGAGCGCTTTCAATTCCGCTTCCCGGGCGCGCCGCATGTTTGGAT
>DASYMB010000123.1:0-4906 GCA_036009285.1 Pyrinomonadaceae bacterium
CGCGGGCTAGCGTCCTCACCACCACGTCTGCAGGTTAAGCAGCACAACGTTGCGCGAGGGAATCAAGTGGTTAGTGTAGGTCTTGCGCAAGTAGTTAAACTGCAACTTAAAATATTTCTCACGTATGAAGTAGTTGAAACCGCCAACGTAATCTCGCTCGGTGGCATTGGCCGCAGTAGTCTCCTTCGAAATGTCAGGGTCCCACGTATCTACGCGAAAGACTCCCTGAAACTTCGGGTTAAAAAGGTAGCCGAAGTGCCCGTAATAACCGCGACGGTGGATCGGACCATCGCTGCCGGTCATCACTTCCCCTTTCAAAGTGAATGGACCACGGACCCAGAGCGCTTCAGCTCCGAGTCGATCGCGACGCGGACGATCCGCGCGCTGCCCGTTGCCCCACACTCCGGAGCCGCCAATTTGTAAGCCCCTGATTAGGGACGGCCGCGCAACCAGTCGGCCAGCCACCGCCTTCTGATCGTTTTTGTCCACGTCGTTCTGACTCTCGCCGCTGCCGTTAAAAACTCCCAACTGGTAGTCAACTCGTTTCGACAGTGGGCCATAGATCATGAGACCGACATCGCGCACATCGCCGAAGGTCCCGCCGCGCGCGCGGTCGGAGGCAAACAATGCGCGTTCCGTATCGAGTTGCCCGGACGACTGTAAACCTTCGAGACTCAACGGCACTTTGAACTGGCCCACGTTGATGTTCACCCGTTTCCAATAACTGAGAGTGATGAAGGCATCCTGAAGTATGCGGCTCGCTTGATTGACACTCGTGTCTTTAACAACCGTAGTGCCGGCGACGGTCGTGAAAGTATTGTTGAGAGACAGAGACTTGGACGGATCGATCATTACGGTCCACTTGAAGTGCGGTGAGATCTCGCCAGTGAATTTTAACTCGGCGCGTCGGATGCGAAACGTATCAGTCAAACCACCATTCCCGCCGATGAACCAGGTCTGCAGCAACCCATTGAATTTGATCTTGCCGATGCCAACCTCGACGGCGTTAGGCTTGACGTCCGCAGTCCTGGCGGCGACGGTCTCGGGTACGGCTTCCTTTTGCACCTGCTCCGGTTGGACCACGCCCTCGGGGTGCGTTTCCGAAGTGGGCGATTGACCGGCAGCGTGAGCAGGACCGGAGGCAGCGAGCTGATCGATCTGTTGCTGCAATGCTTCGAGCAGGTGCTTTTGATTTTCCTGCGCCTCGGACTGCCTCAGCAACGTTGTCTTCAACTGCAGAATTTGTGCCTTCTGTTCCTCGACCTGGCGGCGCAGCAGCTCAACGTCAATTTGCGGAGGCGCGGTGGCTTGCTCTTGAGCGGGCGCCAGTTGTAACGGGACCAGAATCAATAACAACCCGAACATTCGGATCAAAGCATGGTTGCGTATCATCATAGTTTTGTTCTCCCTGATGGTGGAAACTGGAAAACCTTTAGAATGAAACGGCGGGCCATTTTCCTGACACCGCATTTGGAGTGAGGATACAGACGGAAGAGAAGGCGTCAAGAAGAATCTTTTCAGAGCTCTTCGCGCAAACAAAAGCCCCCGCCCAATCCGCGCAGCGGCAACAACGTGACAGCCAAGAATGTGTAAAGCAAACTGTTAGTTTGCGTTCGTGGAACAGGTCTTAAGCCTGAATAGCGACGAACCATCGCACACTAACAGTTTGCTTTACTAGTCGTTTTCATCACCTACGCCAGGAAATTTTTGAACTTCCTTTCACTGGTCGCGTACCCGGGGAACACGGTCTTAAGATTCGCCGTTCTCAAATGCTTTCCAGCGATCTCACCAAAGACGTCGCGGAAGTCGGTAGTTAGCGCCAGATCTCGACCCTCATACAATTGATCACTTTTGAGGCCGGGCCACTCTCCGTAGACCTTGCCGCCGCGAACCGCATTGCCAATCACAAACATCGCGTTGGCGTGACCATGGTCCGTTCCGCGATTTCCGTTCTCTCTGGCGGTGCGGCCAAACTCAGACATCGTCAAGATAACCACGTCGTCCATTCGCTGCCCGAGATCAGTATAGAGTGCCGCAATCCCGTTGCTGAACTGCTGCAAAAGATTGCCGAGTTGGCCGCGCGCGCTGCCCTCGTTAACGTGAGTGTCCCAACCGCCCACGTCAGTGAAAGCGATTTCAAGACCAACTCCCGCCTTGATGAGTTGGGCTATCTGTAACAACGAATTGCCAAACGGCGTGCGTGGATACTGCGCGCCATTCTGCGGTTGATACTGAGCCGGATTAACTTTCTTTAGATAATTGACCGCCTCGAAAGTTTCTTTTCCGGTTCCACCCAGCACATCGTTTACGGTCTGATCGTAAATCGCTTCAAATCCACCCTGGACGCTCGCAGAATTCTGCCCGGCGCGAATTGTGAAATCGGCCAGGTTTGAAATAGCCAGCGTCGGCGCCTTGCCTTGCAGAACGCGCGGCATGGTTTGGGTCATCGACACTGCGCGAAACAGACTGCGGTCGGGATCAACTTTGCTTTGGAGATAGCGATTGAGCCAGCCATCGGCGGTAGACTTCACGCCCGGCGTTGCCGACTCCATGTAGTCCTGCGCGTCAAAGTGGGAACGCGTGTTATCCGGCGAGCCTGCGGCGTGAACTATCGCCAGACGCTTCGAATCCCACAAAGGCTTAAACTGCCGCAGCGACGGATGCAGACCAAAAAAACCATCGAGATTAATTGCTGACTCAGCATTGCCCGCTTCCGGTTTCACCACGGCAATTGATGGGCGCAAATCATAGTAGGAACGCTCGCCGTACGGCACGACCATGTTCAAGCCGTCTACGGCGCCGCGTTGAAAAATCGCAATCAGCGTTTTGCGCCGGCCGCCGGTTAACCGCTCGCGACCTTGACCAAGCACCGCGCGCTGGAGAAACGACGGCGCGGCACTCGTCAATCCAAAGCTGGCGAGGGCAACGCCTCCCGACCTAATAAAAAATCTTCGATTCATGTTCGTAAAACCTCACGTTTCAAGTTTCAAGTTTGGTTCCATGTGGATGTCTTGTAATTCGAAACTTGAAACTTGAAACTTCCTTATTGTCTTTGAAACTCCGGCGAACCCAGTATCAATCCCACAATCTTCGTAACCGGATCAGTTATGTTCGCCGTGTCGCGGCCCAACTGCTGCCCCCGTTGGCGCTCTCGGTAGGGTGGCTTGGCTTCCCTCACCATCTCGTTCGCCATGTTATCGTTCGTTCTCGCCGTCTCCGTCATTGCCGGAACCACCAGAACCATCTCTTCCTTTAGCTGCTTCAGCAGGGCTTCCTTAGTTTTCGGCGTTATGTCTCCAGCGACGATCAAGTTTAGAAACCGATCCATGATCTGCGCTTTGTCTAAAGAATGTTCCGCGTCGGCATCTCCGACAAACTGTTTGAGGTTCACGCGCGTTCCGGGTATGCGATTGCTCGCGAGTATCAGACCGAAATTCAAACGTTCCAGCAGACTGCCGGTGTTAACCCAACTCTCGGCCGTGTCTGAATAACCGTTGGGCGTCTGAAATCCGTAGAGCGGTTCACCCATGCGCGCAATCCACTGATGCAATTGTGGCCCGCCCGTCGTCTCTCCTCCGAGCGTCCTGATAGCGCTGATAGTCAACTCGAAAGGACGTTTCACCTTGGCGCGATAGGCGTCCGCGGAATTGAACTCCGGCGAAGCGAAGATCGCTCGCAGCGTTTCCCGAATATCGCCATTACTTTTGGTGAACGCAGCGGCCACACGATCGACAAGAGCAGCCGGTGGACTATCCGAAACAAAATGGCGCGCTAGCTTAGTGGCTACAAACTTCGCAGTCGCCGGATGATGGGCCAGGATGTCGAGCACCATCAAGCCATCCTTCATTCCCCCGCCCGCAGGAATCTTGTGGCCCAGAACAACTTTCTCGCCGTCGTCGTGCGCACGTTGATTGAAGAAAAACTTTCCCGCGTTTTCGCGCAACATTTCGGCGCGCGGTCCATTCATGATTGCCTGGGTGGCGCCAGCCGCTCCGCGCGGCGCGAGGATAGTCCAGCCGGTAAAGCAGCGCGCAATTTCCTGCACGTCTTTCTGCGTGTAGCCGCCTTCCACTCCCAACGTGTGCAGCTCCATCAACTCGCGCGCGTAGTTTTCGTTAATCCCACGTCTCTGCCGCTGCTGTTGCGGTTGCTGCTGCTCCGGGTTGTTGCTCATCCTGATCTGCGGCGGATCGTTACCGCGAGTGCCCATCAGCAATCGGGCAAGTGGACCACTTTGCGCGCGGCGACCGTTGCCTCCGAGTTGGGCGTTGGAGCTCACGCTCTGAAAATTATCGAGGTAGAAAAGCATGGCCGGACTTTGAGCTGTCGCCAACAACAAATCTGAAAACTTGCCCATCGCATTAGGACGGATCGTGTCGCGATCGTAAGCAATCAGCAGCCAACGATCGGCGCCCTTGCCGGCAAACACGTTGAAGTGGTTGGACCAGAAATCTACCATCACTTCCTGCAACTGCCGTTCGCTATAGACAGCCCGCAAAATTCGCGAGGCCTGCAGCTCAGCCGTGATGCGCTGCGGTAGTTGCAGGCCATTCTGCAGGTAGTACTCGCGTATCGCCTGACGATATTTTTGGTTATCACGCGGATCGCTGTTCTCGTTGGGCTTATCAGGATCTGTTTTGTCACTGGAATTTTTCGCGCCGTTAGCATCAGCGGTCATTTCCGCTGTCCCTTCCCTTGCGTCGCCAATCTTCGGTTGAGCCGGCGTAGCGTTTCCGCCTTTTACGCGATTGTCGCGAGCAAGGGCCAGCGTATCGGGCAATTCACCGCGCCGCTCGAGCTGCTTCAGTAGTTGACCTGGCTGCGGAAAATTTTCGTAAAGTTGCGCGGTCGTCATATTCAGAGTCGTCAGGTCCTTAACCTTCGCATCGGCTACCGGGTCGCTAAT
>DASYMB010000124.1:0-3840 GCA_036009285.1 Pyrinomonadaceae bacterium
AGCTTCAGGCGTTCTTTCCGGACCAGCAAGAAACAGACCGCAGAATATAAGCGCGAGTATCGCGACGATCTTCAGAACCATCAGTAAGCTCTGCACCGTGCCGCCGGCGCGAACGCCCAAACAGTTGATTACAGTCAAACTGCCAAGCGCCAGCACCGCTACCATCCAATCAGCGAGGCGAAGGCTGGTCAGTTCTAAAAAGTAACGTGCAAAGGTCACGGCCACCGCCGCCATGCCGCCGGTTTGAATCACCAGTAGTAATCCCCAGCCGTAAAGAAAAGCCACGAGCGGATGATAAGCCTCGCGAAGATAAGCATACTGGCCGCCTACTTCCGGACGAAGCGACGCCAACTCCGCCCAGATGAACGCGGCGGCGAGCGCGATGAGTCCACCCAAAGCCCAGACCGCGAGAATCAAAAAGGGCGTGGAAACCCGGCGTGCGACGACAGAAGGATTCATGAAAATGCCGGACCCGATGATGCCGCCCATCACGATCATGGTGGCGTCAAACAGGCCCAGGCGTCGCGCCAATTCCGGTTCGTTGGTGATTGTCGCGGCAGGTTTGGAGTCCATCATGATTGCGCTGCTCTTTGGAGTGCGGTGACCGATCACCGCTTTGGTCTCGGGCAGCTTGATGCCATTCCCGCTTGTCGACAGAACGAAAAGCGACCGCGACAGGTCGCGGACAACCAAAGCGCTGACTAGGCAGCGCACTCCAAAGTTGTTGACACCTCTGATATAACAGTCAAGCTTCTTCAAGACAATCCCATGCCGACAACTGACGCAAACTACCGCCTTGGCATTTACGACCGCGCGACAATCTTTTGGTCCTGGTTATTTCCGCTCAGCTATTTGATCCACATCGCCGAAGAATACTGGGGCGGCGAAGGTTATCCAGCCTACATCCTTCGCCTCCGAGGGGTACACATGTCGACGGCGAGGTTTCTGGTAGCGCAGAGCGTGGGATTTATTCTCGTAACAATCGCTGTGGTACTGGCGCGACGATTCAAGTTTCTCCCGATGATGCTGGTCATCCTGGGCGCAGTGGTGGCGGGCAACGCCCTCACGCATACAGTCACTGCGCTGAGCATTCTCAAGTATGGACCAGGTTTGTTTTCCTCGATCTTTATTTGGGGACCGCTGGGAATAGCTACCATGATCCGCTTCAAGCGCTACCTCGACGATCAGCGACAATATTGGATCGCGATTGCGATCGGGATTGGAATCAATGTCGTGGTTGGAATCTTAACGATGCGAGGTGGAAGAGTGGTGTGATTGGCTGAGCAGTAGCAGCCCAAGCAGAAGCCCGACCGTCAGGGAGGGCTTGAAGTTCTCAAGTCAACCCTCCTTGACGGTCGGGCTTCTGCTTGGCCGCTAAATTCTAGAAGCCGTTGCTGGCGCCCTTGAAGCCATGCAGCGCCTGCTTAAGGCCCCAACTGATGACGCGCCTGTTGTCGTAGCAGTAGCCGAGAATGTAGTTGCAGGTCGAGAGGCAGTGCTTGGTGCATTCCACCTTCATCTCGTCCAACTGTTTCACATCAAACTTGTGATCACCGACCGTGCCCCAATCATGAGTCGCTGAATACATCGGGAAACACGGCGCGAGTGATCCGTCCGTGCGAATGATCAGCGAATTCTGTCCGGCGCGACACTGCCAGGGTGGAACCTGACCGCGCATCAGCAACTTCATGTCTTCCATGTGCTGCGTCGGGTTCGCCATCTTGTAGCCCTTGTTCACGCGCAGGTCCTGCAGGTAGTCGAGCAAAGCATCAACCTTGGGCCAGTCGTCGGGAGTCAGATAGGTCTGGTTCTCATTGAGGTGTTTGAAGTGGGTCTGCTCCATCATCGGCGTTTCGTTCACGTGATAATCGGTGGCGATGCCGTTGTCGTGAGCAATCTCGGTCAACTCTTTAACATCGTCCATGTTGTTATGGCAGATGTTGATATTGAACATGACCGAGTAGCCGTAGTGATGCTGGCGCTTCACGAGGTAATCGAAGTAAGGACGAATCGGATCCAACGCTTTCGGCAGGGACTTTCGCTCCTTGACTGAATCGACTGCCAGATTAAATGTCGCGATGCCGGCGTCGCCGAGACGATCGATGACGTCGGGCTTCATCAGGCGGCCGTTGGTCGGCAGAGAAACGAAGATGTCTTTCTTCGCGCTGTAGTCAACAATCTTGTGAATGAACTTCGGCCGCAGCAGCGGCTCGCCACCCATCAGGGCCAACACACGCGCGCCAATCGAATGCAGCCAATCGAGTGAACGCTTGGCCACGTCCTCGGTCATACCCTTGACGGCGTTGTTGTAAGACCAGCAATAGTGGCAATCAAGATTGCACTTCCATTCGGTAAACAGATACGGAATAATCGGGCGCAACTCGCCGCTGTGCCAGCGCGATTTGAAATAAGGAGAACCCCAACTCTTCCAGGTCCGAATTGCGTTGAACTTCTGGTATTCCTTGCGCGTCATCGGCACCGGATCGGGCTTTTGCGGATACACGGGCTCCGGCAAAACTTCTTCCGGCATCGGCGCAAGCTTGGGGGCTGCTTCCGATTTGTAAAGTATCTGATGAAGCTTTTGATCTATGCGGAATGGTTGAGCGGAAGATCCCGCATCGATGTTTTCCTGAATTTCAGCCATGTGGTTCCTCTCCGGATTTAGACGAGCGCGATAAACGCGCTGTGGATAATTAACTCCAAGTCTAGAAAGAATAGTTGCGACTCTGGTTTATTCGATCCGCGGAATCGACCGGGCCAGGTAGAAGACGCCCTGTCGCTGCGACATCAAGGGTAACAAACGTCGCGAATATTCGCTGATTTCCTGCCGAATTGCAAGCTTACACGAGCCATTACGCGCTTTTTTGGCAGCAGGTTGCGCCGCTCTCTGAATCACGGTACGCTTGCGGCTTTTGTCGGCTGGCTTTCTCCAGTCAGAGTCGGACTAATAACTAAAACTGAGGGACTGAAACATTGGCGGCCAACGAGAGTGCGGTCATCACAGCGGGACTTAAACCCGAGCTTTTCGCGGAGCGCGGCGCTGTCACCGTAAACCGGACTCTGCTCGCTCTCCTGCTCGCCGTTTTCGTTTTAGCGGGCTTTGGTTTCCGCGTCACCAACCTCGGCGCCGAAGGTTTGAGCGAAGACGAGCTCAACAAACTTCAGGCAGTGGCCGACTATCGCGAGCACGGATTGACGTCAGCTAATGGCGAGCACCCCTTGCTGATGAAGGCGCTGCTGACCGCCAGCCTTGTGGTCGCCGATAAATGGAACAACACTCCTTCGCTCGGCGGTCGCCGATTCATCTCACCGGAAACAGCGCTGCGTTTACCGAGCACAATTTTTGGCGCGCTTACGGCAATTCTCATTTATCTTCTCGCAGCGGAACTCTTCGGTGCTGAAGTCGGATTGATCGCAGCGGCGTTGTGGGCTTTTGATCCGATGGCCATCGGCTTCAATCGAGTCGCGAAAGAGGACACCTTCCTTTTGTTCTTCTTTCTGTTGGGCAGCATTCTGTGGCTGCGCGGGCAACGGGTCGCAGAAACCGAGTCTACCGTTCGCGCAGAAAAAATTTATTGGGCGGCTGCGGCCGCATTTGGCGCGATGATGGCTTCGAAATATCTGCCGCAACTCTTGATGATCGCAATCTGTTACTACTTCATATTCCAGGCAGTGCCGGCAACGCGTTGGCGTCTGGGAAGCAAGCGACTGATCAAATTCTACGGCCTCATCGGGATTGTATTTGTGTTGCTAAGCCCGACCATTTTGTTTCCAGCCACGTGGCGCCAGATGGGCCAGTTCGCCGGGCAAAAACTTATCGGTCACGACGGCTATGAATTT
>DASYMB010000125.1:0-9707 GCA_036009285.1 Pyrinomonadaceae bacterium
TTGTATCAGTGGGCAGTGGGCAGTGGGCAGTGGGGGATGGGGCGGCGGCAGTAGCAGTCGGCACTCGGCAGGTTGAAGGAGAGGACAGTGCAACTCGTTTACTGGGCCGCGGACGCCCTCGTCCGCCTTGAGTGCCGCAGGCACGAACAACTTCGCGCGCTAACGCGCCATGCGGACGAGCTCCGCGTTCCCAAAAAGCAAAGGTAGCAAGCAAAGTCAACTCTGCCCACTGCCCGCTGTCCAATACTTCTCGCTTACGCTGCTTTCCGCAACTCACCAACCCGCGTGTTCGCAGCCATGGCGATCTGTTCCTCGCTAATAAGCTTGACTCCTTTAGCCAGACCCAGCAGTTCAAGCGTGCGGATGCCGTACCAGTTCATGTCGATTTCATACCAGGCGAGACCGTGCCTCGCTGCTCGCGGATGTGCGTGATGATTGTTGTGCCAGCCTTCTCCGAACGACAGTATCGCTACCCACCAATTGTTTCTTGAGTCATCCGTAGTTTTGAATCGGCGCCCGCCCCAGATATGAGTTGCCGAGTTAACCAGCCAGGTGAAGTGGAGGCCCAGCGTGACGCGCAGAAACACTCCCCATAGCATTACTTTCCAGCCGCCGAAGGCCGCCAATCCCACGCCGAGGATGAGTAGCGGCAACCAATAAACTTTATTGAGCCAACGATAGAACCGCTGGTTCATCAAGTCTGGCGCGTAACGCCGATACTGACTCTGGTCCAGGACTTTCGCCGTAGGAGTTAGAATCCAACCAATGTGTGACCACCAACGTCCGTCGCGCGGGGTATGTGGATCACCGTCCTGGTCGGTATGAGCATGATGAATGCGGTGCGTGGTGGCCCATTGTATCGGCCCACCTTCGAGCGCCAGAGAACCACATAGAACCAGGAAGTACTCAATGACTTTCGGCACCTTGTAGCCGCGATGCGTCATCAGACGATGCCAACCCATGCCAATACCGAGACTGCCGCTGACCCATGCGAGGATCGCGAACGCGATGACTCCGGGCCAACTCCAGAAAAAAAGTGCCACCACCGTAGCGATATGAGAAAGGATAAGAAAAATTGACGTGGGCCAGTTGATGCTGGTTTGTAGTTCGGGATCTATTTTGTATCTTTGCGTATCCAGCTTCGTACTTCGTGTTTCGAGTTCGCTATCGATTCGTCCTACCGGTGTCATTAAGAATCCTCCGAGTCGCTTTTATTGGGCTGCATTTCTTAGATGCGCGGCCACTCACAACATAACAGCTTAAGAGCGACCCGGAAGTAATAGTTGTGTAAGGGCTAGTAAACCGTGTTGGGGCTGCGGGGCAGAACGAGGAATTACGGTGAACTTCGGAAAGACGAAGAAGTTACTGACGATTGTGAGTCGTTGCTGGTTGAGGATAGCGATGGTTTCTGTGGCGGGATCGTCGATCCGCGCTCTTATGAGTAAGCCTGTAGAATCAGGACGATCAATATGGCGGACCCGAAAGCTACAATCATTGAGAGGTAAACCCACAGATATCCTCGTCGGACTCGTTCATGAAATTGAAGCTTCTTTGCCGTGAACCCGTTGCTGTTTCCGCTACTTATCTCGGCAATCCGCTCTCGCCACTTGTTGCACTGCTTCCAAATGTGAAGCTCTATTAACGAGCAGGCCACACCCATAGTGAGATAGCTCAGAAGCACACCCACAAAGCCGAGAGCCAGACCAATCCACGCCTTTCCGGTTATTGCACCCCAATTAATGTGGGGTATTCCTTTGCCGTATAAGGTCGCGCCTAGTAGAACGAACGGGCCAATAAAAACCGCGAAATTGATCCGCTCGCGAAACGTCATCAGGTTGTTTGTTTGAGTTTCAATTTCCTTGGAAAGGTATTCAATTAACTTGTCCTCGTGTGCCACTAAAACCTCCAGGGTAAAGGCTGAATGCTTTCAAGTCCGCCGCATAATACCTTTTTCAAGTTTGTTATCAAGCGCGAATACGGTGGTTCCACCTAAGCTCTGGGGCCACGGATCGGCCCCTTTTCGGGAGGTTTAATAGTGCCTCGCCTTGCCACAAACCACCGAGTAAGGCATCATAGTGTTTGTTCGTCCTTCTCTCTGCATCAACGGTGATGCGCCACGCCTGATGTAATGGCTTCGGCGTTCTAGATAGTCGAGAGCGGGCAATGAAAACTGAAGAAGCTGCTCAAATGAGCGCCCGAACGCGGGCCTTCGCTGCTACCGTACTCCGAAGCCACCTTTGATTCGAAGCTTCTCTTAATGCTCCCACGCGAGCTAAGGAACCTTACAGTTATGGCAATGAAACTCTACGTAGGAAATCTCTCGTTTCAAACTTCGAGCGAAGACCTGCAGCAACTATTTTCCCAGGCGGGGACGGTGGAATCGGCAACAGTGGTTGAAGACCGCGACACCGGTCGTTCACGCGGGTTCGGTTTTGTCGAAATGGCTTCCAAAGAAGAAGGTGAAAAAGCGATCGAACAGTTTAATGGCACCGACCTGGGTGGTCGCAACCTGACTGTCAACGAAGCCAGACCACGCGAAGATCGCGGTGGTCGCGGCGGCGGCGGTGGTGGTCGTGGTGGCTATGGCGGCAGTCGCAGCGGCGGTGGCGGCCGCGGTGGTTATGGCGGCGGTGGCGGTGGACGCGATAGCGGGTCTCGCTGGTAGCGGAAAAGCAGTAAATAGTAAATGGTGAATAGTAAATAGTTTAAAAACCTGGTTACTAATCACCATTCGCTATAGATCGCGCGACAGATCGCACGACAGAAGATTCTTAACTATTCACTATTTACCATTCACTATTTACCAGGAAGGTGTCTATGGAAAAGCAGATTGTAGAAAAGCAGAGTATTGAAAAGTCGCCTATTGAAAAACAGACGTACGCGATCGGGGACCGCGTTGAAAAATTATGCGCGGTGTGTCAGGAAGAACGTGGTCACGTGGTGGCTTCCATTACCAAGCGAGGATTAATCTCGCGAGTCACGTGTCCTAAATGCGGGACCCGCGGTTCGTTCTCCAATGGCGCCAAACTTACTAAGGGCCGCTCGAAGTCAATTAACAGCGAACCCTACGACCGAACGCGAACTTATCGCGCCGGCCAAACGATGAGTCATCCGATTTGGGGCGCGGGCGAAGTGACGGCGCTGATCGAGCCGCGTAAGATCGACGTCCTCTTCGCGGATCGCATTCGCCGCTTGATTCACTCTCGATCCGACGCCTAAAGTTTTTTAGGAAGTCGCAAACAGCAAAAAGACCGCGTTCGAACGCGGCCTTTTTTTTATATAGGTCCTGCTTTTCCATTTCACTTCGCGTCCACCGCCGCCGATCTGAATTTTTCCGGCAGCCTGATTTTGCCCGAAGCAAATAAGAATAGCCACACTACTCCGGAGGTCGCCGAGAGCAAGCCGGAAATGATAGTGAGTGTCCGCGGAGTGATCGCACGCAACGACCAACCGGCAATCGAGGTGGCAAAGCTCCAGGTGAGAAGCTCCGTCGCGCGGTCTGTAATTAAAACGCGACCGCGAAGCTTGTCCGGCACCAAACGCATTAACAAAGAGTCTTGCACGCCAAACTCCGCGCCCAGCACTATTCGTCCCAGGAACAGAACCAGACATGCAAACCACAAGTTTGGCATCACGCCGATGAGCGCGAACAGAAAACCCTGGAGCAGCAATCCCCAGCCAATGAATGCGGGTGTCCGGCCCAGGAACTCGAAGTAGTGTCCGGCCCGCCGTGCAATCATCATCCCGATGAAAAGTCCCAACCCGCCGGCAAAGTAAAGCGCCGCCACGGCTGAATCTCCACTGATCCCTCGCTCACCCGCGAAGACGATACCGCCGAGCCGGTCCATAATGAGATTGACAGCGCCTCCACCGCTGGCCCATATCACGTTGATCGTAAGCAGTGCGGCAACCGGAGCATCGCGAATAATGTACGACCAGCCTTCGCGGATATCTGACCAGTAACTCGTCTTTTCTATTCCGCCGACATTGCTTTCCAACGCGAGCTGTTTTGTTTCCCGCTCCGGAATCAGCCAGACCGAAACGGCCGAACCCAGAAAAGAGACGGCGTTCACGATGAATGCCGCGCGATAGCCGACGTTAGCGGCGGTCCATCCGCCAAGCGCGGCGCCCAGCGACATCAACAGAAAGCGTGAAGAGAACATCAACGCATTTCCCGCCAGCAAATCTCGCTCGCCGGTGATGTTGGGCATGGCAGCGCTCTTCGCTGCTTCGAAAAACGAGTGAAAGAAAGAGAGCAGCGCGGTGCAAAGGTAGGCAATCCACAGGTCCTGCGGGCGGCGCACCAGGAGGAAACCAAGCGCGACAACAACCCGGGCGAAGTCGCTGGCGATCATCACCATTCGTCGCGACCAGCGATCCACAAAAGCTCCGGCCAGGGGTGCAAACACCGTGAAGGGCACCATTCGAGCCAGCAGCATGATGGTGGTGACACCCGCGTCCCCGTGCGAAATCATGCGCACCAGTCCCAGTCCGGCAATGAAGTTAAACCAGTTGCCGAGTTCGGAGATTACCTGTCCCCACCACAAACGTCGGAACGAACGATTGCGGCGCAAGAGCTGGAAGTAGGTTAAAGAGTCCATAGCCGAAAATCAGTTCTGAGTGCTGAGTGCTTAGTTCTGAGTTCTGAGTTTTTAGTTTTTAGTTTTGAGTGTTGAGTGCTACGTTCTAAAGAACAAACACTCAACACTCAGCACTTAGCACTCAGAACTTTCAAAAAAAGAGCCGCCAGTTCAGACCAGCGGCTCGCAACCTTCGAAAACTCCTTCGAGAATCTATCCGCCCACAAACTTCGGTGGTCTCTTCTCAATAAAGGCTGCGACGCCTTCTCTAAAATCCTTGGTTAGCCCTGATTGAATCTGCGTCTTTCTTTCGAGTTCCAGTTGTCCGCTGTAATCATTTGTCGCGCTTGCTTCGAGCAGTTCCTTGATTCGGCCAATAGCCGCGGTCGGCGCCTGCGCAAGTTTTTCCGCCATTGCCAGGGCCCGGGCCAGCAACTCCTCGTCCGGCACCACGGCGTTAATCATTCCCATTTCCAAAGCGCGACCAGCGGTCATGACCTCTCCCGTCATCATCAATTCGGCGGCGCGTTTCCAACCCACCAGCCGCGGCAAAATAAAAGTCCCGCCGCAATCCGGCACCAGCCCTATCTTGATAAAGGCCTGATTGAATCGCGCGCTTTCGCCGGCGACGACGAGGTCGCACGCGAGAGCGAGGTTACAACCACCACCCGAAGCGGCGCCGTTGACGGCAGCGATAAAAGGCATTGATGCACGACGAATCAGCAGTATGCATTCATTCAACAGACGCAAAGGCTCATCAAAGAACGCTTCAACTTTCCCTTCCTGCTCGGCGATCTTTTGCATCTCGCGCAAATCTCCTCCGGCACAAAATGCTCGACCCGCCCCCGTAAGAACAAGGGCTCGTGCACCACGCTGCTGGGCCTCGCCCACAGCGGCCTGAAACTCCCGACCCACTTCAGCAGTTAAAGCATTCAGCGATGCCGGACGATTAAGCGTGAGGATGCCAACGGCCTCGCGCATTTCAAATAGAATTGTTTCGTAACTCATAATCGTCGCGAACGCACTTCTAGCTAACAGTGAGCGCGAATAGGCACGCGATTACGGCACGTGCTCGCAGCTTTTCGTTATCGTTAACTGCTGATACAGCCCGCTTCAAACTGGACAGAAGAGCTTAGATTCTCGGTTGCGCGGCGCGGCTGGCGCCGAAGCAATCGCCACACAGAACCGGTCTGCCAGTGGAAGGTTTGAAGGGTACGCTGTCGCTTTTTCCACACTGATCGCAGGTAATCTCAAATCTTTGACGTTCGCCACCGCCGCCCTTTGGACCGCCAAAGTTTGAACGGCGCGCATCTCGGCAAGGCTTACAACGTTTCGGATGAGTTAGATTGCGTTCCTGATAATATTCCTGCTCGCGTTCGGTGAATGGGAACACCTCTCCGCATTCCGCGCAGGTGATGTCGATGTCTGGCATGTTGCTGATTCTCCTGAGTGGGAATGAGAGGTCTTCCTACTCTCTCTTCGGGGCGCGAGCGAATCGTAACTCCGTTTCTAATGGCTGTTAACTCCAGGGGGCTGGCAGGAGCCTGACGCCCAAAGCCTTCGCCTACGGTGCTCGTGTTCCGACACGGGTTTAAGTGGGGCTGAGTTTACTCCACCGTAACCGTTGGTTCAAAGTTTAATTTGTCAGGCTGGTTCACTCTGTAGCTCCGCCACATGGGCCCGCACAGTTTCACCAAGAGTTTCCAGGTTGTAGCCACCTTCCAGACACGAGACGAGGCGGCCATTGCAAGCCTGCCTGGCCCATTCCTTCGCTGTGCGCGTCAGTGAAACAAAGTCTTCATCTTCGAGCAGCAACTGGCCCAGCGGATCGCCGCGGTGGGAATCAAAGCCCGCGGAAATAATTATCAGATCGGGTTTGAACTTTCCACCAACCTCGGCAAGCGCAGCCTCGAACATTCGCTTCTGTTCGCTTGCCGGCGTGCGTGCGCGCAGGGGAACGTTCAACGTAGAACCAACGCCCCGGCCCACACCGTTTTCGCCTCTCGCACCAGTTCCCGGATACCACGGGTATTGATGAGTTGAGAAAAAGAACACTGACGGGTCATCATAGAAAACGCCTTGCGTGCCATTCCCATGATGCACGTCCCAATCAATGATCGCGACGCGCTCGATCTCGGCATAATGATTTTGCGCGTAACGTGCCGCCACCGCTACGTTGTTGAAAAGACAAAAACCCATTGCCCGATCTGCGGTCGCATGGTGACCGGGAGGACGCACCGGCACAAACGCGTTCGCAGCCTCGCCGCGCATTATTAGATCGACGGCCTGACACGCAGCGCCTGCTCCACGCAGCGCCGCGTCCATCGATCGCAACGAGACAACTGTATCTGAATCAAGATACCCGGTCCCCTCGCTGACGACGCGTTCGATCTGTTTGTAAAGCTGCGGCGTGTGACAGGCTTGCACATCACCGCGGGGCGCTTCTCGAGCCTGCACTTCTAACAACTTCGGCCAGAGCTCCGCATCCCCTCGCAGCGATTCCATTACGACAGCGTAGCGCGAGGGCGATTCGGGATGGTTCGGCCCAGTATCGTGTTCCTTGAAAACTGGATGATGAATGATTGCAGTGGTCATGGATAGCAAACAGTAAACAGCAGACCGGAAACAGTCAATCAGTCGCAGAGCATACGGCAGGAGCAGTCGGCAGTCGGCAGATAGCACCTGACAGAAAGCAAACTGTAAACAATCAACGACCTTCCCTTTACTGCCAACCGGTCCTGCCAACTGTTCCTGCCGCGCTGTGTCTTGATCTCAACATCTCTTTGTCGCGCCAGCCTCAAAAGCATACGCGCAATTTGCTCTACCTGAGGAAGGGGCGATGAAACCTTCAATTTTTATCGATTTCTCGAACGCCGTTTTAATGGCAAGCCTTTGTCTGTCTCGGAATAGCGTTTGCTCTTCCAAAGCGTGGAGTTTTTGTGGTTGCCCCACACCTTTCAAAAGTCTAGTTGTCTAAATAGCAGGAGGTAGCAGATGGCATACGATGATGAGCAGGCTAAAAGAAGTAGGGTCGTAGTGGAAACACCAACTTCAAGGCGTGAGGTTACACAGACGGAATCCGTGCGCAACGATCGAGGTGGCATGTCGGGAGCAACTGTCGGCGTGATTGTGGTCGTGGCAATTGCGCTTATAACAGTTGTTGTCTTGTTTCTGATGAACGGACAACAAACCGATACCGCAAACGCCAATCTGGCGGCGCAACAGCAGGCACAACAACCACCGGTGATCGTTCAGCAACCGGCGGCGCAGCAGCAACAACCGCCCGTCATAATTCAACAACCCGCACCGGCCGCTAACCAGCCACCGGTGATCATTAATCAACCGGCACCGGCTGGCGGCAGTGCGCCCGCGAATACTTCAGACGATGGCGCAGTACAGACGGCGATCGATAAAAAGATTAGTGATGATCCAACTCTTTCGGCATTGGGAATCACCGCTACGGTGCTGGATGGCAAGGTAACTCTGACTGGAACAGTAAAGAGTGAAGCGCAAAAATCCCAGGTCGACAGAGCTATCAGAGCGACCAGGGGCGTGAAGCAGGTTGACAACCAGATCGTTGTGTTGAGCTAACTAACATCAGTGATGGATAATGAGTGATGAGTAAGTGAAACCTAACAGACTCGTTCTCAGCGGTAGCACTTTTGAAGTAAAAACAAAAGCGCCACGGTCGAAGGATCGCGGCGCTTTTCTCTGCGAGAAGGATGGCTCTCCTTACGTACCTCGACTGAATTGCCGGGACCGCGGGCCCCCTCGCCCGCAACCTTGAATAGCGCTAACGCGGCGATGTCCTCACGACTCATCACTTACAACTCATCACTCATCACTTCTTCTCAATATCCTTCGGTATGCTGACGCAGCCACTCGTCGAGTTCTTCTTCAGTCGGTTCACGCCCGAGTTCATCACGAAGACGCTGATGAAGATACTCATGCTCAGTCTGCGCGACATCTTCAAGTCTCGCGCCGCTGTCAGTGCCTTCGGCTTTGTTTTCGTCTTCTTCAACAGCCATAACTTCAACCTCAGCGGTGGTCAATGACATCTCTATAGCCAGGTTGGCTTCTTCCCCAATGATAACCAATCGCCGACGATCGCCGGCAGCAAAAAAGTTGACATCCTTAATTTGACAAGGAACCGAAGGCGGTTGCATTCGCAACAGGTCTTCAGTGGACTCACTGTTACTCAGCAGGAGATCTATGTCGGCTTTTATCTCGTCTTTGGCAACCGCGTTCAGTTCGAGTTCACTCACCGCCACCGGGTGCGGAAGCAAACCCATTTCGCCGTCCAGTAGAATCGTCCAAACGAATCCTATGTCCAGCAAAATATACAACGCTTCCTCGCAAACGAAATAGCCGAGAAATGTTGTGCCCAGAACGTGGGCAATGACGTGATCCTGACGGGTGGTTGTATCCTTCGGTGTCCAGGCGTTCGTCACGCTGAGCTCCCCTTGATAGAAACTGGACGAAGATACGCGACCTGACTGTCGGTGCGAACTCAAGTTAATCGAGGTAGTGTGCGCCCAGTTGCGCCTGCAAGGTCTCCGGCACAGACTTCCAACTGGCGTTACTGAGCTTGTGGGAATCGAAATCTGATGAGTTCATGCGTGAGGGTCGCCAGTGAGCAAGCTTCTCTTCGTATAGCCAACGATAAATCGGACCGTTACCACGCCGGCTGTAGAAGACGCTGTCGACCTTCGCATCTGCTACTTCGACGCCAATCCGGCCCGTTTCGCTTTCGTTGGGGGAATTAACAAATACCCGCAGTCCACTCATGTTTGTTGCCATTATTTTTACTCGAGCCCGCCGCCGTGACCGCGATGCACTTCTTCTTTTTCAATCTTGGTGAAGTTCACCAGTCCGCGCTTAACTTCCTCCAGCGCAATGCTGGTGTTGCGGCGCCGGCCCTTGTCAGCCTCGATGCGCGGCTTCGACCCGTGCAGCAGTTGTTTGGTCCGTAAACCGGCAACGATGATCAGACGAAACCGGGAATCTATACCCGGCCAGGTCCCCTCGTTTGCCACGCCCGTTAAGCTATCGCCATTTAGTTTTTCTTTACTGATCATTAGTTGTTTTCTTCTCCATTTTTTGCTGTGTTTCTCGAACCTTCCGAAG
>DASYMB010000126.1:0-7228 GCA_036009285.1 Pyrinomonadaceae bacterium
CACTGACTTGGGTGTTTACAGCCAACGCAAACTATCAAGCACCCCAGCCGGGCTGCCGGCCGGGGACCCCGCCCAGTTTGCTTTACATCGACGAGCCGCGCAGCAGTTGACGAAAGCAACCCCAGAAGTTTCTTCCCGAGATGCCTTCCGGATGAATCAAGAGCGCGTGCAAGAGGTCCCTGGCCGCCGGCGTTCGTTTTCCGGCCCGACTCGCTGCGAACGACTGGCGCAGCAAACGAGTTGCCGCGCACCAGCGGCGTGCTCCGCCCGCAAGCCTCGGTTCATAAATCTTAGCTATCTCATCAAACTCAATATCAAACATCGCGCTTTCCGCAACCGTCTTGCTGGTCGGATGGAGCCGATAAGCGGCCAGGGTCGCCGGCAAATGATCACACTCGTGACCCGCCAGCAGCAGGCGAACGTACAGCTCGTGATCGAAACAGTGGTTCCAGCGTTCGGCAAACCCTTCGCGCAGTAGCTCACGTTTCCAAAACATCCCAGGTTGCGCTGCCGTGTAGGCCCAGGAAAGCGCGTGCGCCGCCGAGCGAGGAACGTCGGCGGCGATCAAAAAGTCCTCGTGCCCTTCACCAAACATCAACGTGTCGCCACACAGCCAATCGCACTTGGGATGGTCGCGGAAATAATTTACTACGGAGGCGAAAGCTCCGGGCAAATAAAGATCGTCGCTGTTGAGGTAAGCCACCAACCCCCCGGTTGCGCGTTCCAGTCCCTTGTTCAGCGCATGTGCCTGCCCGCGATCTTTTTCACTCACCCAGAAAGCGAGTTGGTTTTCGTATTTGCGAATTATGTCCTGACTGCCGTCGGTGCTGCCGCCATCAATGATGATAAATTCCAGCGGCTCGTAATTTTGTTGGAGCACGGAAAGGATCGTCTGCTCCAGATAAGCAGCTTGATTGAAGGACGGAGTGACGATTGAAAGTTTCGGCGGATTCACTAAGGTTGGCGACTCGAAGTCAGAACCGCAGGGGTAAGCGGTCGGGCTGGACAGTAACGAACTACCGCCACCCGCTAACGCAGGTGGTTCTGACCTGATCTTCACTTCTGGTTCCATGCTGCGGTTTTGAATAACCCCTGGTTGCAGATCTAGACGGCTCCAAGGGAGTGCTGTTTCAGAGTGGGCTGACTCTCGTACCAGTCGATCGTCTTTTGCAGTCCTTCTTGGAGCGTAACGCTGGCTTGGAATCCAAACTTCTCGTAAGCGCGCGAGACGTCGAGGGAGCGACGCGGCTGGCCATCGGGTTTGTCTCTCTGCCAGCGAATATCGCCTTCGTAGCGCGTCAGGCGCGCAATCAGGTGCAACAGTTCAGAGATCTTGATCTCGCTGCCGCTGCCGATGTTGACCGGCTCGCTTTCGTCGTAGCCGGCGGCTGCTCGCAGTATGCCGTCGGCACAATCTGAAACGTAGAGAAACTCACGCGACGCGTTTCCCGTTCCCCACGCTTCGACAAACGGCTTACCGGCCTCCCGGGCTTCGACACACTTGCGAATGAGGGCGGGAATAACATGCGAACTCTCGAGGTCGAAGTTGTCGCCCGGTCCATAAAGGTTGGCGGGCAGCAGAAAAATTGAATTGAAACCGTATTGCTCGCGATAGCTTTGCGACTGCACCAGCATCATTTTCTTGGCGAGCCCGTAAGGCGCGTTTGTTTCCTCGGGGTAGCCGTTCCAAAGATCGTCTTCGCGGAAAGGCACGGGTGTAAACTTTGGATAAGCGCAAACTGTTCCGGTAGCGACAAACTTCCGCACCCCGTGCAGCCTCGCCTGTTCGATAAGCTGTACGCCCATCATCAGGTTTTCGTAAAAAAACTTTCCCGGGTTCTTTTGGTTTGCACCGATGCCACCTACAACGGCGGCAAGATGTATCACCAGGTCAGGATGCGTTTCTGCAAACAGGCGTTTGATGTCGGCGCCTTCCACCAGATTGTAGTCAGCACTGCGCGGCACAAACACTTCTACGTTCGTTAGGGTCTCCAGACGCTCGACGATAAATCGTCCAAGAAAACCGGCGCCGCCGGTGACGACTACCCGTTGGTAAGGAAAATTCTCGGTAAACTTTTCCATATAACTCATACGTGTCCCAAGTCCCAAGGTCCCAAGTCAATTGATGGTCAACTCATGAATGCTCAAGCCTTATCTTTTGACATGGGACATTGGACCTTGAACATTGGACCGGTCTCACTCATGACTCATCACTGATTTAGCCGTATCTCCAAAAACTTCGTATTCGCTACGATTGACCATCGACACGTCGGCATCGACCATTAATCGGACCAGCTCCTTGAAGGTCACTTTCGGATTCCATCCGAGTTCGCGGTTCGCTTTCGCGGCATCGCCAATCAGCAGATCAACCTCCGCCGGCCGCAAGTATTTGGGATCGAGCTCGACATAATCGCGCCAATCGAGGCCAACGTGAGAGAAGGCCTCAGTCAAAAACTCCTCCACTGAATGGGTCTCGCCGGTTGCGATCACGTAATCGTCGGCCTTGTCCTGCTGCAGCATCGCCCACATCGCTTCCACGTATTCCCTGGCGTAGCCCCAATCGCGCTTTGCATCCAGATTGCCGAGATAGAGTTTCTCCTGCAGTCCGGCTTTGATGCGAGCGGCGGCGCGCGTGATTTTCCGCGTGACAAAAGTTTCCCCGCGTCGCGGACTTTCGTGATTGAACAGAATGCCGCAACAGGCAAAGAGATCGTACGACTCTCGATAGTTAACCGTGGCCCAGTGTGCGTAAACCTTGGCGACGCCATAAGGACTGCGCGGATGGAATGAAGTGGTCTCTCGCTGCGGCACCTCGTGCACTTTGCCAAACATCTCCGAGCTGCTCGCCTGATAAAACTTTGAGTTCACCCCAGTCTCGCGAATTGCTTCCAGGATACGAATCGTGCTCAGGCCGGTGACGTCCGCGGTGTATTCGGGAATATCAAAACTGACTCTAACGTGACTCTGCGCCGCCAGGTGATAAACCTCGTCGGGCTGAATTCGATAAATTAGTTTAATGAGATTGGTCGAGTCGGCAATATCACCGTAGTGCAAAAAGAGGTGCACGCCGTTTATGTGCGGATCCTTGTACAGGTGATCGATGCGCCCGGTATTAAACGTCGATGCGCGACGAATGATGCCGTGGACTTCGTAGTTTTTTGCGAGCAGAAACTCGGCGAGGTAGCTGCCGTCCTGCCCGGTGATGCCGGTGATTAGGGCCTTCTTCATTGTGTTTGATGTTCTACTCTCTACTGTCAACAGTGTAACGCAAACTGTTAGTTTGTGGACCGCTCATGAGCTGTCAAGCGCCGTCATGAGTGGCAACCGACGCCAACTAACAGTTTGCGTTACGAGTGTGCTTGTTGTGTCCAACTCCGATATCGGCTTGCCAGCGCATTAAAAGCGTAGCTCGCCTTGCCTTTCATTTCGAACCAACGCGCCTGGCGTTTGAGGGCGGGGGAATGAAAAGGGTCGCCCCATAGCTTCCACTTTTCGGGGGAATTGCGATACATCACGCGCAGTCCATAAGGAATGCGCTCGCCGCTGGCGAAGTAGTTATAGGTGTAGGGCCAACGTCTGGTCTGTTCGTAACCGTTCGCGAACAACAATCTAACGTACTCGCTGAAGAGTGGTTCCACGTCGGGACGATCCGAGAGTTGGTACCGCGTTTGGTAGCCTGAAAGTCTTTCAGGCTGCGCCGGATCGAAATTGCTGAAGTGATAAAAATAAAGCGGCGCCTCGTTACAGAGCCAAGCCCCTCCCTCGCGACGGAGCTGGCGGCTGTGGAGATTCCAAAACGCGACGTTGCAACCGGGAGAGTGTTCGATTCCAACTTTGTCGAAATAGAGTGGGGCAAGGTTCATAAATTTTTGATCGACGAAGTAGCCTCTGAGCGGATCGTCAACACACAAATCGAGCAGCTTCGATTGCCACCATTGCAGCATCGTGCTCGCGCCGGGCGTTACGCCGATGAAACCGAGATTGTAAATTCCATAGCGCAGGATAGTGCCGTCGTTCGGAGACAAACCGTCCTCGGGATAGTTTTCATCGACGTGCGGCGTGAGCAGCACATCGAAAGTGTTTAGCCGGTTGAATATTTCGTGCAGCGAAGCGGTCACCAGCATGTCCGGGTCGAGGTAAAAAAGTTGCTCGATCCCCTCTTTGCGCAGCAGGTGGTCCAACAGATGAGCTTTGACTGCGGTGCACAACTCAACCACGCTGTACTTGAAACAGAGACTCGGAAGATCGGGCAAATCCAAATCAGAAAGCGAGACAGTCTCGAACTCCTCCTTTTCCGCATCAAGGTAGCCACCGTAATCGTCAACAATAAGAACGTAGCAACGTAGATCAGGATGAAACTGCGAAAAGGAGCGGCACAGGGTTCGTGCCGCCGCGACATAGTTCTTAGCAATAATTGTACAGATCGCGCGCTTCATAAGATTACTGTAAAGCAAACTGTTAGTTTGCGGTGACGCGTTAGCACTCAGTTGAGCGTCCTCCAGCTAGCTGCCTCAGAAAGTGGCTTCCGCTCAGTCCGCGCTAGCGGACGATTGAAAATAGCCCAGCGATTCATCGCTGGGGTTGGCAGTAAACTTCGGTATAGTCCGTGAAGCGGACGACTGAAAAAGACAGAGATCGCGCCGTGATCATCAGCCGTCCGCTTCACGGACTCCGACCTTTTGGTCCTGATCCCAGCAGTGAACTGCTGGGCTACTATCACCCGTCCGCTAACACGGACTGATAGAACTACTTTTAGTGCAAAGCCTCTTCCGCTTCCACGCGGACTAAACCGGGGCCCCCGCGCGGGCAGCCCGCGTGGGGTGGTAGCAGTTTGCTTTACGATCCTCGTACCACCGACGAAGCTTTCGGCGAACTCTCTGAGTCAGCCTCCAGGTCGTTGCGCACCATCTCTCCGACCAGCTCTTTGAAGCTGTGTCCGGGATGCCAGCCCAGCACCGTGCGCGCTTTGGTTGCGTCGCCGATGAGCGACTCGACCTCTGCCGGCCGGTAAAACTTTTGATCGACCACAACGTAATCGCGATAGTCGAGGTTAGCCTCCGCGAACGCCAGCTCGCAAAACTCGCGCACCGTGTGCGATTCACCCGTGGCGATCACATAGTCGTCGGGCTCGTCCTGCTGCAGCATCCGGTGCATCGCGCGCACGTAATCCTCGGCGTGTCCCCAGTCGCGGCGCGCGTCGAGGTTGCCGAGTCGCAGTTCCGTAGCTTGCCCCGACTTGATGCGCGCCACGGTTGAAGTGATCTTGCGCGTGACGAACTCGAAGCCGCGGCGCGGCGATTCGTGGTTGAAAAGAATGCCGCTCGCGCAAAACATTTGATAGGCCTCGCGGTAGTTGCGCGTAAGTTCAAAGCCGGCGACTTTGCTGATGCCGTAAGGCGAGCGGGGATAGAACGGTGTCGTTTCTCGCTGCGGCATTTCGCGCACTTTGCCGAACATCTCGGACGATCCGGCGAAATAAAAGTGGCAGTTCGGTCGCAGCTCGCGTATAGCGGCGAGCATGTAATGTGTGCCGTTGATGTTCGTATTCATCGTCGAAAAGCCGTCGGCGAAACTCTCGGCGACGAAGCTTTGCGCGGCCAGGTGGTAACACTCATCAAAATCATTTTTGCTCACTACGCTGAAAATGCTGGGGTAGCTTTCGAGACTGGCGGCGTGTAGTTGGACGCTCTCGAGCAAGTGCTTGATACGATTGAAGCGCCGCTCCGGGTCTTCGAGCGCGACGCGCCGCACGAGCCCGTGCACCTCGTAACCGAGCGAAAGCAGATACTCGGCAAGGTAGCTGCCGTCCTGTCCGGTGATGCCGGTGATGAGCGCTTTCTTCACAGTTCCTCTTTGTTTTCTCCCCCTCTCCGTTAGCGAGGGGAGCTAGTCAACTTTGTTTCATGCCCGAATGCGCGGAGACAGTTTGCAGCAGGTGTTCCTCCAAACGATCCACGCTGCTCTCGACACTCCAGTGCTCCCGCACGTGGGCCGCGGCCCGGTCACCCATCTGCCGCGCCAGAGTGTGATCGTTCAAAAGTTTTTCCAGGGCTGCGGCAATCTGCTCCGGTTCGCGGTCAACCAGAAATCCGTTGACGCCGTCCTTTACCGTTTCTCGCACACCGCCCTCGGCCACAGCCACGACCGGCGTGGCGCAAGCGTTCGCTTCCAGCGGAGCAAAGCCGAAAGGTTCAAGACTCGGCGTGTAAAGTAAGAGCGCAGCCCGGTTCAATGTGTCAACCAACTCTTCATCCGGCACCATCGTCTTGATCTCGAAATCCAGGCCGCGAGTTGCCGCTAATTCTAGCATCTCTTTCATATAACTTTCGCTTCCCGAATTCGCTATCCACACCAGACGAGGACGCGGCGCGGCGAGAAGCGCAACCGATCTGACAGTCAACTCGATGCCCTTGATTTTGTCGAACGACCCAAGGCCGACAATGAAGCGTTCTCGCTCTCGATGGAGATCGCGAAACGCAGCCGTATCAACTCCGAGATAACAAACTTTCGCATCGCGTCCGTAAGCGCGCAGGATGCTCTCGCGGCTGTAATAGGAGTTGACGAGGATCACGTCACAGGCTTGCGCGTTGAGCCATTCGAGCCTGGCCTGGAGGCGGAGCGTGCGCAGTTGCAGATCGGCACCGATGAAGCCCTGCGAACGAAAGGGGTCGCTCCAAATGTTTTCTCGATCGCTCTCCACCCAGGGCAATATCGGATCGGCTTCGTACAAAGGGCGATAGGGTTCCTGCAAATATAAAACTTTCGGCAGCCGCACATGCCGCATGACGTAAGGCATGTAATACAAAACTGAGCTGTTCGCGAAGAGCAAGTCAAACTCGCCCGCCTCGATCTCCCGCGCGCAGCGTTTGCAAGCTTCATCAAAAGCCCGCATGCGCGCAACGCCATCGTAGTAGCTGCTGCGTGTCCGCGCCGTTTTCCGCAGGAAATTTTTCTCGGGCGCCTGATCGTAGGGAACCACATGCTCGGTGATTAGATCCCGGAGCGGCAGATAAGATTGATCGGCGGTCGAGAGCGTCCAGCATTCGAGGCTGTGGCCGCGCGCGACCAAACCTTTTACGTGGTGGTAGAGCGCACGCTTCCCGCCGCCGCTCGGGAGGTTATGCCAAACGGCAATTTTTAACTTTCGCTCTGGACTCATGGTGGTCTTGTCAGAACCACCTGCGTTAGCGGGTGGGCCCTGTGATTCCATTGATTGCCACTGATAACA